>JBOGDN010000625.1:0-6386 GCA_050742995.1 Stackebrandtia sp.
GCGCTATCCCGGACTCCAGCTCGCTGATGCACGTGCCGACCACACCGGCCACGCTCTCCGCGCCCATGACGTGAAGCTGGTTCTTCAATTCCTCGGCCTGGGATTTCGACGTCCCCACAGTCGCCGAGAACTCCTTGGCGGATTCAATATTTCCCGAGATCAGAGCCGACAGCTCGTCGATAGACGCCACAGCGTGCCTTTCGAGGTGAAGGGTGCGAACCCGTGAGGCCCGTGCACGCCAGCGTACAAAATCCGTCACACAGCGCTGTCCGGCGGCAGACAGAGCCTGCCGCCGGTGAACGGCAGCGCGGCTATCCGCCGCCGCCAAGTCCGCCGCGCAGCAGCGCCTGCGCCACCGTCGCGGTGCGTCGCGCCTGCAGCCGCATCGAGTCCAGCTGCGTCTTGCCCGGCATCGGGTGCTCCTGGTCGGAGACGTGGCTGGCGCCGTAGGGGTTGCCGGCGGCGAACTGGTTCGGCTCGGCGTACGCGGGCGACACGATCACACAGCCCCAGTGGTAGAAGGTGTTGTTGAGCGCGACGATCGTGGTCTCCTGGCCGCCGTGAGGCGTGGCCGAAGCCGTGAAAGACGACGCCACCTTGTTGACCAGCTTGCCCGCCTGCCACAGCGGCCCGGACTGGTCGATGAACTGCTTGAGCTGCGACGTCGGCAGCCCGTAACGGGTGGGGGTGCCGAACATCAGGGCGTCCGCCCACTCCAGGTCGTCCATCGTGGCTTCGAGAATGTGGTTCGTGGCTTCGCTGTTGGCGGCCCACTCCTCGTTGGCGGCGATCGCGTCCGGCGGCGCCAGCTCCGAGACTCTGCGCAAGCGCACCTCGGCGCCTTCGACCGAGGCCGCCTCTTCGGCCGCCGCCTCGGCCAGCGCGTGCACCGTCCCGGTGGCGGAGTAGTAGATCACTGCGACGTTGACAGGCGTCGGCATGTCGCTCACCTCCTCGGCGAAAGCATTCCCATTCGGTTCCGATGCTATGCACAAACGGCCGAACGCGAGCTGGATCACCGAATGGAGGCGCCCTTGCGGCGTCGCCGGATGCTGACGTACCGTCGGTGGTGAATAACCACCCGCCCACGGGAGTCCGGTGCACCGGGCTGAGAGGGGAGCATGCAGCTCCCGACCGTCGAACCTGATCCGGATCATGCCGGCGCAGGGAGAAGGAGACATGGTTGACTCAGCTCCGGTAACAATCCCCATCGGACGGCTCCACGTCGTCACCGACACGCGTGACGGCCGCGACCCCGTGGCCGTCGCCGAAGCCGCCTTGGCCGCCGGCGCTCCGGTGCTGCAGGTGCGCGTCGACGACCGCTACAGCGATCGCGAAGCCTACGACCTGGCGGTTCACCTCGCCGCCAAGTGCGCCGAACACGGCGCCGTCTGCCTCATCAACGACCGCCTCCACGTGGCGCTGGCCGTCGGCGCGCATGGCGGACACGTCGGCGCGGCCGACCTTCCCGTCCACGCCGCCCGTACCGTCCTCGGCGCGAACGCGATCGTCGGCGGCACCTGCCGCGACCCCGAGTCGGCCAGGGCGCTGCGCCGCGCCGGCGCCAGCTACCTCGGTGTCGGCCCGACCTTCTCCACCTCCACCAAAACCGGTCTCCCCGACCCGCTGGGGCCGCGACGCGTCGGCGAGATCGCCGCGGCCGTCGACATTCCCGTCGTCGCCGTAGGCGGCGTGACGGCCGACGCCGTCCCCGGCCTGCTGGCCGCCGGGGTCCACGGCGTGGCCGTCGTCAGCGCCGTCTCCGACGCCCCCGACCCGTACAAGGCCACGCGAGAACTGCTTGACGCCATCGCATCCGCTGGAGTAGCACCGCAATGAACACCCCCGACGTCGCCGTCGTCGGCGGCGGGCTGATCGGCCTGGCGATCGCCTGGCGCTGCAGCCAAGCCGGCATGACCGTCACCGTCTACGACCCCGAACCCGGCCGCGGCGCCTCCACCGTCGCCGCCGGGATGCTCGCGCCCGTCACCGAAACCCATTTCGGCGAAGAGCCCCTGCTGCGGCTGGCACTGGAGTCGGCCGGCCGCTGGAAGAAATTCGCCGCCGACCTCGAAGCCGCCTGCGGCCGCTACCTGGAACGTCGCACCGAAGGCACCCTGCTCGTCGGTGTCGACGACGGCGATCGCGGCGAAATCGAACGGCTGCACCGCTTTTACGACGAGCTCGGCCTGCCGGCTCAACTCGTCGACGGCGAACGGCTGCGAAACGACGAGCCGCTGCTGAGCCGCCGCGTCGGCAGCGGCGTCCTGGCCTCCGGCGACCATCAGGTCGACCCGCGGCGGGTTCACCGCGCGCTGCGAGAAACCGTCCTCGCGCACGGCGTGACGCTGCGCGCCGAAGGCGTCGACAGCCTCGACTCCGTGCCCGCCGGCACGGTCGTCGTCGCCGCCGGCGCCTGGTCCGCCCGGCTGCTCGACGTTCCGGTGCGGCCGGTGCGCGGCCAGGTGCTGCGGCTGCGCCGACCTTCGGCGGCCGGGCGCGTCTCGCCGCTGAACCGCGTCGTGCGCGCCTTCGTCGGCGGCCGCCGCGTCTACGCCGTTCCCCGCCGCGACGGCGAAGTCGTCGTGGGGGCCACCTCCGACGAACGCGGCTTCGACGCCGCGCCGCGAGCCGGCGACGCCTACGAGCTGCTGCGCACCGTGCTGGAAGTGCTTCCCGAGCTGTCCGAATACGAGCTGGCCGAGACCAATGTGGGCTTCCGCCCCGGCGCCCCCGACAACGCGCCGCTGCTTGGCCGCATGAGCGATCCGCGCGTCGTCGCCGCGACAGGACACTATAGACAAGGCGTGCTGCTGACCCCGATCACCGCCGACCTGGTCAGCGAGCTCGTCGCCACCGGCCGCACCCCGGAAGCGCTGCGCCCTTTCGACCCGCTGCGCTTCGCCGCCTCGGGGGGCCCCGCCCCGCCCCCCACCCCCACCCCCGCCTCGGCTTCGTCTGCTTCGGCGTCTGAGCCCGCGTCCGGGCCTGTCGCCCCTCGCCCCGCCTCCGTGGCCGGCTCGGCAATTCCGGCCGCCGATGTGAAATCTAAACCGCGAGATCGTCTGCCGTCCACAGCCGGGAACGAAGCCTGTGGACAAACCCCTTCTTGTGGAAAACCTTCCGAAGGTTCGACCGAACGGCCCACAACCGCCGCGGAAGAGACGACCTTGAACATTCACGTCAACGGCGAACCGACCGAAACCCGCGCGCGCACCGTCACCGACGTCGTCGCCGGCCTCACCGCGGCGCACCGAGGCGTCGCCGTGGCCGTCAACGGCGAAGTCGTCTCGCGCGCCGAATGGCCCCGCGCGCTGCGCGAAGGCGACCGCGTCGAAGTCCTGACCGCAAACCCCGGAGGCTGACCCATGGACGACCCGTTCGTCCTCGCCGGACGCGAATTCGCCTCCCGCCTCATCCTCGGCACCGGAGGCGCCGCCAGCCACTCCGCCCTCGAAGCCGCGATCGTCGCCTCTGAAACCGAACTGGTCACCGTCGCGCTGCGACGCCTCGACTCGAGCGCCCCCGGCACGGTCCTCGACGTCGTCGACGCCTGCGGCGTTTCCGTGCTGCCCAACACCGCCGGCTGCTTCACCGCCGAACAGGCCGTGCGCACCGCGCACCTCGCCCGCGAAGCCTTCGACGTCGACTGGATCAAACTCGAGGTAATCGGCGACGAGGACACGCTCCTTCCCGACGCCGTCGAGCTGACCGCCGCCGCCCGCCGCCTCGTCGACGACGGCTTCGCCGTGCTCCCGTACATCCCCGACGACCCCGTCTTGGCGCGTCGCCTCGCCGACGTCGGGTGCGCGGCCGTCATGCCGCTGGGCTCGCCCATCGGCTCCGCCCTGGGCATCCGCAACCGCCACAACTTCGCCCTCATCCGCGAAGCCGTCGACGTGCCCGTCGTCTGCGACGCCGGCGTCGGCACCGCCTCCGACGCCGCCGTGGCCATGGAACTGGGCTGCGACGCGGTCATGCTCGCCACCTCCGTCACCCGCGCGGCCGACCCCGCCGCCATGGCCGCCGCCATGCGACACGCCGTCGTCGCCGGACGACTGGCCCGCCTGGCCGGACGCGTCCCGCCGCGCCGAGGCGCCCAAGCCTCCACCACATTCGACGGAATGGCCGACCTGTGACAGCCGCCAAAACCCCGCAGCCGCCGGTCGCGCTGACGATCGCCGGCTCCGACTCCGGCGGAGGCGCCGGCATCCAAGCCGACCTGAAAACCTTCGCCGCCCACGACGTCTACGGCGTCTCGGCGTTGACCGCCGTCACCGCCCAAAACACCAGAGGCGTCACGGACGTGCACCTCGTGCCCGCCGAGACCGTCGCCGCGCAGCTGGACGCCGTCCTCGACGACTTCGACGTCGCCGCCGCCAAAACCGGGATGCTCGGCCGACGCGAACTCCTCGAGCTCGTCGCCGAACGCTCCCTGCCCGTGCTCGTGGTCGACCCCGTCCTGCTCTCGACGACCGGCGCGTCCCTTTACGAGGACGACCCCCGCGACTACCTGCGCATCCTCGGACCCCACACCGCCCTGCTCACCCCCAACCTCCCCGAAGCCGCCGCCCTGCTCGGCCGCCCCGTCCGCGGACCGGCCGCCATGCGCGACGCCGCGAAAGAACTCGCCGACCACGGGCCCCGAGCCGTCCTCCTCAAAGGAGGCCACGTCGAAGGCGAATACGCCGTCGACGTCTTCTGGCGCGACGGCTACTGCGGCGAACTGGCCGCCCCTCGCGTCGACACGGGAAACGTCCACGGCGCCGGCTGCACCCTGTCGGCCGCCGTGACCGCCAACCTCGCCGCCGGGCTGCCGCTTCCCGAAGCGGTCGCCGAAGCCAAGGGCTACATCACCAGCGCGCTGTCCGACGCCGCACAGTGGCGGCTCGGCGGCGGCGCCGGACCGGTCTGCCACAACACGAAAACAAGGAGAGCGACATGAACGCCGAAGCCCGCACCAAGGTCTACGTCACCGGCGCCCGCCCCGACATTCGCGTCCCGTTCACCGAAGTGGCCCTGTCCGGCGGCGAAGCGCCGGTGCGGCTGTACGACACCTCCGGCCCCGGAAGCGACCCCGAAGTCGGCCTGCCGAAACTGCGCGAAGCCTGGATCGCCGAACGCGGACCCGAACACGTCACCCAGCTGCAGTGCGCCCGCAAAGGCGTCGTCACCCCCGAAATGGAGTTCGCCGCCCTGCGCGAAGGGCTCGACCCGGAACTCGTGCGCGCCGAGATCGCCGCCGGACGCGCCATCCTGCCGGCCAACGTCAACCACCCCGAAACCGAGCCGATGCTCATCGGCAAGGCCTTCCTGGTCAAGATCAACGCCAACATCGGCACCAGCGCCGTCTCAGACTCCATAGCCGACGAAGTCGAAAAGCTCACCTGGGCGACCCGCTGGGGCGCCGACACCGTCATGGACCTGTCCACCGGCAAACACATCCACGCCACCCGCGAACACATCGTCCGCAACTCTGCGGTCCCCATCGGCACCGTCCCCATTTACCAGGCGTTGGAGAAAGTCGACGGCGACCCCGTCAAGCTGACCTGGGAGGTCTACCGCGACACCGTGATCGAACAGGCCGAACAGGGCGTGGACTACATGACCGTCCACGCCGGAGTGCTGCTCCGGCACGTCCCGCTTGCCGCGAACCGAGTCACCGGCATCGTCTCCCGCGGCGGCTCCATCATGGCCGCCTGGTGCCTCGCCCATCACGAAGAGTCCTTTCTGTACACACACTTCGAAGAGCTGTGCGAGATCTTCGCCCGCTACGACGTGTCCTTCTCACTGGGCGACGGACTGCGTCCCGGCAGCATCGCCGACGCCAATGACGCCGCTCAGCTGGCCGAGCTGAAAACCCTCGGCGAGCTGACCGAGATCGCCTGGAACCACGACGTCCAAGTCATGATCGAAGGCCCCGGACACGTCCCCATGCACAAGATCAAGGAAAACGTCGACCTGCAGCAGGAGTGGTGCCGTGAAGCGCCCTTCTACACCCTCGGCCCGCTGACCACCGACGTCGCGCCCGCCTACGACCACATCACCTCCGCCATCGGCGCGGCCATGATCGGCGCCTTCGGCACCGCCATGCTGTGCTACGTCACCCCCAAAGAGCACCTCGGCCTGCCCAACCGCGACGACGTGAAGGAAGGCGTCATCGCCTACAAGATCGCCGCGCACGCCGCCGACCTCGCCAAAGGCCACCCCGCCGCCCAGCAGTGGGACGACGCCCTTTCCAAGGCCCGCTTCGAATTCCGCTGGCAAGACCAGTTCAACCTCGCCCTCGACCCGCAGCGCGCCCGCGAATACCACGACGAGACGCTGCCGGCCGAGCCCGCCAAGACCGCGCACTTCTGCTCCATGTGCGGGCCGAAATTCTGCTC
>JBOGDN010000626.1:0-9027 GCA_050742995.1 Stackebrandtia sp.
GTTCACGGCCGCCGCCGCGTCCGGGGCGCCCTGCTGCGGCGCGTCGCCGCCGAGCGTGAGCAGCCGGCCCGCGAGGATGTCGACGTGCACGAGCCGGTCGCCGACCCAGCGGGCGCCCTCGCCCAACTCACAGGAGTAGCTGGTCCACCTCGTCGGCTGTTCGGACAAGATCGGCTTCCTTCCTCAACGCAGGGTGGCGCCCGGCGACATGTCGACGTAGGCGAGTTCGTCTCGGGTGGGCAGCCCTTCCCAGTCCCCCGCCGAGCCGACGGCGACGGTCGCCACGGCCACGCCGCGACAGGTCCTGCCGGCCAGGTCGAGGCCGTCCAGGCGACCGCAGAGGTAGCCGGCGACAAAGGCGTCGCCGGCGCCCACGACGTCCCGGACCGTCACGCGGCCGGCGGGGACGGTCGCCTTCTCGTCCGGCGTGTACGCCGTGGCGCCTTTGGCGCCCCGCTTGACCACGACCTCGCCGACGCCGCGCGCGAACAGGTTCTCGACGCGGTCGTCGACCAGCGGCAGCTCGTCTTCGGACGCCACAAGCACGTCGACGTGCGGCACGATCCGGCGCAGCACGTCGGAAGCCGCTTCGCGCGACCACAGCCGGGCGCGGTAGTTGACGTCAAGACACACGACGGTCCCGGCGCGGCTCGCCGCCTGTATGGCGTGCAGGAACGCCGCCTGCGGCGCCGGACCCAGCGCCGGCGTGATCCCGGTGCAGTGGAGGACGGCCGGGGCCGGAGACAGCGCCGGCAGCAGATCGTCGACGCACAGCCGCGAACCGGCCGATCCGGCACGCCGATAGTCGACGCGGACGACGTCCGCGGTGCGCTGCTCCACAATCATCAAGCCGGTCGGACGCTCGGGGTCGACGACCGCGAAGTCGACGTCCACGCCTTCGGCTCGCAAGTTTCTTCGCACCAGTTCGCCGGCCTCGTCGTCGCCCACCCGGCCGACCCACCTGGCGGCGTGGCCAAGCCGGGCAAGTCCGATGGCCACCGTGGACTCCGCTCCCGCACACGTCAGGCGGTAGGCGCCGCCCATCCGCATCGGTCCGCCGTCGATTGGGCGAAAGCTCGCCATCGTCTCGCCGAAAGCGACCACGTCGACCGCCGCGTCCGGCTCACCACTCGGCATAGGAGCCGTCCGGGTGTCGCCACACCGGCGATCGCCAGGCGTGGCCTTTCTCGTCGGCCCGGCGGATCGCGGCTTCGTCGAGGGATACTCCCAGCCCCGGTCGGGTGGGACGGGCCACGTGACCGTCGGTGAAGTCGAACACCGAGGTGTCGAGGAGATAGTCCAGCAGGTCGCCGCCTTCGTTGTAGTGGATGCCCAGGCTCTGCTCCTGAATCAGGAAGTTCGGGGTCGCGAACGCCACCTGCAGGCTTGCGGCCAGCGCGATCGGCCCGAGTGGACAGTGCGGCGCCATGGCGACGTTCCACATCTCGGCCAGCGAGGCGATCCTGCGCACCTCCGAGATCCCGCCGGCGTGCGAGATGTCGGGCTGCGCCACGGCGATGCCCGCCTCCAACGCGGGCAGGAAGTCCGCACGCGAGTACAGCCGTTCGCCGGTGGCGATGGGCACCGTGCTCGCCGCGACCACCGAGGGCAGCAGGCGCCGGTGTTCGGGGAGCACGGGCTCCTCGACGAACAAGGGGTTGAGGTCGGCCAGTCGCGGCAGCAGTTGGCGGGCCGCCGCGGCCGAAACTCGACCGTGGAAGTCGATCGCGACGTCGCGGGCGTCTCCGAGCACGTCGCGCACGCCGGCGACCCGGGCGACGATCTGGTCCAGATCCGACGTCGTGGCGATGTGGGGCAGTCGTGCGCACGCGTTCATCTTCACCGCGGTGAACCCGGCTTCGGCTTGTGCGGCCGCCGCGTCGGCGACCTCGGCGGGCTCGTCGCCGCCCACCCAGCTGTAGACGCGGACTCGATCGCGCACCGGACCGCCCAGCAGCTCGTGGACTCCGGCGCCGCGCGCCTGCCCGGCGATGTCCCACAGCGCCTGGTCGAGTCCGGCGACCGCGCTGGAAAGCACCGGGCCGCCGCGGTAGAAGCCGCCCTTGGTCAACACCTGCCAGTGGTCTTCGATGCGCAGCGGGTCTTCGCCGATGAGATAGTCGGCGAGCTCGCCCACGGCCGCGCGGACCGTCTCGGCACGGCCCTCGATCACCGGCTCGCCCCAGCCGATCAGGCCGTCGTCGGTTTCGACCCGGCAGAACAGCCATCGCGGGGGTACGAGGAACGTCTCGATTCGGCTGATCTTCACGGCTGCTCCCTCCTGGCGCGCTGCAGGTCCTCCATGGCCTTCACCAGCAGCTCGCGCATGGCGCGTTCGGCGCGCGCCGGGCTGCGTCGCCGTACCGCGTCGAAGACCGCGCGGTGGCCCGGTACGGGATCGTTGTAGGGGTGTGCGCCGTGCACGAGCCTGTCCCGAGTCGCCAGACCGGTCTCCAGCAGCATCTCCATGCGCACCACCAGCTCGTTGTGGGTGGCGGCCAGCAGCGCGCGGTGAAAGGCGAGATCGGCTTCGACCGCCGCGGCCGGGTCGCCGCGGGCGAGCGTCATCTCCTCCAATGCGGACTCAAGCGCTCCCAGGTCGTCTTCGGTGCGGCGCTGTGCGGCCAGCCGCGCGCCGGCCGGCTCGATGATCCAGCGCACCTCGTGCAGGTTGTCCAGGAAGTCGTCGTCGGTGCGTTCGGCGAACTGCCACCGGATGACGTCGGTGTCGAGCAGATTCCAGTCCGAGCGCGGCCGGACGAACGTGCCGCGCTTTTGCCGCGCGTCCACCAGTCCCTTTGCCGCGAGAACCTTCAGCGCCTCCCGCATGACCGTGCGGCTGACCTCGAGTTCGGCCTCGAGCCCCGCCACGTCGATCGTGGACCCCTCGCGGTATGCGCCGTTCAGGATGCGCCCGGCCACCTCCCGGACGGTCTGGCCGTGCACGCCCCGGCTGGAATACGTCGTCATGTCGCCGCTCCCGCGTTCATGCCGAGTCCTTTTGGACACTCCAGCCGCCGTCGACGACCAGCATCGCGCCGGTGACGTACGACGCCTCGTCGGAGGCGAGAAACGCGACGCACGCGGCGACCTCGTCGGGACGCCCCAGCCGCCGCAGCGCGGTTTCCTTCGCGCTCTTGCGGCGGTCGGCCTCGGCGACCCGGTCCCACATGGGGGTCAGCACCGGACCGGGAACCACCGAGTTGACCCGGATGCTCGGGCCGTACTCCACGGCGAGCTGCCGGGCCAACGCGCACAGGCCGCCCTTTGACGCCGCGTAGGCGGGATGCCCGGGAAGGCCCGCCAGCGCGTGCACCGAGGAGGTGATCACGACGTTTCCGCTTCTGCGCAGCAGGCTGGAATGCAGGGCGCGCACGCCGCGAAAAGCGCCCGAAAGGCACACCGACAGCTGCCGGTCCCAGGACTCGTCGCTGGTCTCGTGCGCGGGCGCCACCTCGACCACGGCCGCGTTGCTGACGAGCACGTCGAGTCCGCCCAGGTCCGCCACCACGTCGGCGACGCCGTTCCAGGCGTCCGGGTCGGCGACGTCGGCCTGGACGAACGTCACCGCGCCGCCGGCTTCGGCCGTCTCGTCGGCCAGCCTGGCCCCCTCGGGGTCGACGTCGAGCGCCACCACCGTCGCGCCCTCGGCGGAGAACCGGCGTGCGGTCGCGGCCCCGATGCCCGAAGCCGCGCCGGTCACGACGACGACTCGATCCGCGAATCCGCGCCCCGTCGGCTCTGCCATGATTCGTCCCTCTCCGCCGTTGGGCGGCCAGTGTAGAACAAATAATTATTTATGACAATATCTTGACAGCGCTTTCCAGCCGCGAGAGACTGCCGTACGAAAATGTCGTCCCAAGAGGAGATCCGGATGACTCGTCTGGCCCGCCGCGAGACTTTCCTGCTGGCCGCCGCCGCGCTGCTGCCCTCCGTCGCAGGCTGCGGCGGGGGGTCGTCCCCGCCGAGGCGCAAGAAGGGCGAGCAGATCACGCTGACGTTCTGGTCGTGGGTCCCCGGCGTCGACAAGTCGGTCGACCTGTGGAATGAGCGGAATCCCGACGTACAGATCAAACTGTCGAACATCACGTCGGGACGCCTGGGCGGCTACGCGAAGATGAAGGCCGCGCTCAAGGCCGGCGACCCTCCCGACCTGGCCCAGGTCGAGTATCAGGAGATACCCAGCTTCCTCATCGAGCAGGGCCTCGAAGAGCTCACCGTCCACGGCGCCGCCGAGCATCGGAACAAGTTCGTCGGCTGGCAGTGGGAGCAGGGCGTCTTCAGCGACGGCGTGTACGCCATTCCGCAGGCTTCGGGCCCGATGGCGACGTTCTACCGCGCCGACCTTTTCGATCAGTGGGGGCTCGAGCCGCCCGAAACCTGGGAGGACTTCGAAAAGGCCGCCGCCGAAATCCGCGGGCGCGACGCCTACATCTCCACGTTCCCGCCGGCCAACTCCGCCTGGTTCACAGGGATGGCCTGGCAGGCCGGCGCTCGCTGGTTCGGCGCCGAAGACGACAAGTGGACGGTGGACATCGACAACGCCGAGACGCGCAAGGTCGCCGACTACTGGCACCGCCTGGTCTCCGAAGACCTCGTCAAGACCGAGCCGGACGTGGCCAACGCCTGGTACAAGGACCTCCAGACTGGAGGAATCGTCGCCTGGGTCGGCCCACAGTGGGGAGACGCCCTGCTGCGCGGCAACGCCCCCGACACCGCCGGCAGCTGGAGGGTCGCCCCGATGCCGCAGTGGGAGGACGCCGAGACGTTCTCCTCCGCCAACTGGGGCGGTTCGTCGACGGCGCTGTTCAAAGGCGGGGACTACCCGCAGGATGCGCTGGACTTCGCGATCTGGCTCAACACCGATCCGGAGTCGGTGGACCTCCTCATCGAAGGCGGCTACGGCTGGCCCGCCGTCGCCGACGCGCTGGAGGGATCGGCGCTGGACCGCGAGGACCCGTTCTTCGGAGACCAGCGCTACAACGAGGTCTTCGCCGAAGCCGACGCGGCGATCGACACCGGATGGCGGTGGACGCCCACGACCGCGAGCCTCTACGAGCACCTCAACAACGGCTTCCAGACCGCCGTGGAAGGCCGGGGGACGTTCGCCGACGCCGTCGCCGACGCGCAGACCAAAGTAATCGACGATCTGGAGGCCAAGGGGCTTCCAGTCAAGGCCGGGTAGGACGGAAATCCATGTCGACCAGACGCCGCCAGGCTCGCGCCGGATGGGGGTTCGCCGCCCCGTTCCTCATACTGTTCGCCGCCTTCTTCCTGGTGCCGATCGGGTACGCGCTCTACCAGAGCCTGTTCCGGATCGAGCGCACCGGCCCGCTCGGCCTCACCGGCCAAAAGCAGGTCTTCACGTGGTTCGACAACTACGCCGCCGCGCTGTCCGAACCGGACTTCCTCGACAGCCTGCTGCGCATGCTGGCGTTCGCGGCGATTCAGGTGCCGTTGATGGTCCTGCTGGCGCTGACGCTCGCGCTGCTGCTGGAGTCGGCGTCGGCCCGCGGCGTGCCGTTCTTCCGCACCTCGTTCTTCCTGCCGTACGGCGTTCCAGGCGTGATCGCCTCGATCCTGTGGGGATTCCTCTACGTGCCGGGAATCAGCCCGATCGTCGGCATACTGGAGAAGTTCGGCCTCCAGGTCGACCTGCTGGGGACGGACATGATTCTGCTGTCCATCATGAACATCGTGACCTGGGAGTTCGCCGGCTACAACATGCTGGTGCTCGTCGCCCATCTGAAGTCGATCAGCCCCAGCCTCTACGAATCAGCCCGAGTGGACGGCGCCAACGCCTGGCGTATCGTCTGGCACATCAAGCTGCCGCTGGCGCGTCCGGCGATCGTCATGGTCTCCGTGTTCTCCATCGTCGGCACGCTACAGCTGTTCTCGGAGCCGCTGGTCCTCAAACCGATCGCCAGCGCGGTCAGCTTCACCTACACGCCGAACCTCGCCGCCTACAACGAGGCGTTCAACGAGAACAACTATCAGCTGGCCGCCGCGGAGGCCGTCCTGCTCGCGTTGGTCGCGATGGTGCTGTCGTTCGGGTTCCTCCGCATCCTCGGAGGAGGACGCCAAAAGTGATTTCTCTCAAGTGGAAGATCATCGTCGTCGCGGCGCTGACCGTCGCCGCCGTCTACTTCCTGCTGCCGGTGTACTGGCTGGTCGTCGCCTCCACCAAGTCGACCGGCGACCTGTTCGGGTCGTTCGGACTGTGGTTCGCCGACGCCCAGCTGCTGCACAATCTGCGAGGACTCTTCACCTTCCAGGACGGCATCTACATCCGCTGGACCTTGAACAGCGTCCTTTACGCGGGCGTGGGGGCGCTGGCGGCGACATTCGTGGCCGCGATGGCCGGCTACGGGCTGGCGAAGTACCAGTTCCGCAGCCGGGAGAAGATCTTCAACCTGATCCTGGCCGGGGTGCTCATTCCCGCGACCGCGCTGACCCTGCCGCTGTACCTGCTGATGAGCGAATTCCAGATGGCCAACACGTACTGGGCGGTGCTGCTGCCAAGCATGGTCAGCCCGTTCGGCGTGTATCTGTGCCGTATCTACGCGGCGGCCGCGGTGCCCGACGAGCTGCTGGAGGCGGCCAGGATCGACGGCGCCGGAGAGATGCGGGTCTTCCTGACCGTGGCGATGCGAATCATGTCGCCGGCGCTGGTCACGATCTTCCTGTTCCAGTTCGTCGGGATCTGGAACAACTACTTCCTGCCGCTGATCATGCTCTCCGACCCCAACCTGTATCCGATCACGCTCGGGTTGACCACGTGGCACACGTTCGCCGACCGGCAGCCGATCCTCTACCAGCTCACCGTGGGCGGCGCGTTCGTCTCCGTGGTCCCGCTCATGATCATGATGGTGATCCTCCAGCGCTTCTGGAGGACCGGACTTACACAAGGGAGCGTCAAAGAGTGACTTCGCGGGAACGAATGGCACGGTTCCACAAACGCCTTGGCCGCATCGCGTTCGGCGGCGACTACAACCCCGAGCAGTGGCCCGAGGAGGTGTGGGCCGAGGACATGCGGCTGATGAAGGACGCCGCCGTGTCCATGGTGAGCCTCGGCATCTTCTCCTGGGCGAAGGTCGAGCCTCGGCGCGGCGAGTTCGACTTCACCTGGTCGGACAAGATGATGGACCTGCTGGCCTACAACGACGTCGCGGTCTGTCTGGCCACCATGACGGCGTCGCCGCCTCCGTGGCTGTCTAAAATGTATCCGGAGACGCTTCCGGTGCGCGCCGACGGAACCCGGCTGTCGCCGGGCGGACGCCAGCACTACTGCCCGTCCAGTCCGGTATACCGCCGTTACGCCGCTCGCCTGGTCGAGAAGCTGGCCGTCAGGTACGCCGACCATCCGGCGTTGGCGATGTGGCACATCAACAACGAGTACGGCTGCCACCTGGCCGGCTGCTATTGCGACGTCTCCGCCGGGGCGTTTCGCTCCTGGCTGCGCGAGCGCTACGGGACGATCGAGGCCCTCAACGACGCCTGGTCCACCGCGTTCTGGTCGCAGGCGTACGACGACTGGTCCGAGATCCTTCCGCCGCGCACGGCGCCGACGTTTCCCAATCCGGCCCAGCGGCTCGACTACGCGCGCTTCGGCTCCGACGAGCTGCTCGCCTGCTGTCTTGTCGAAAAGGAGATCCTCGAACGCGTCACCCCGCAGGTGCCGCTGACGACCAATTTCGTCCCCGACGTCACCCGCACCGACGGCTTCGAGTGGGCGCGGCATCTCGACGTCGTCAGCTACGACTCCTACCCCGATCCCCACGACCCGGACGCCGCCGCGAGGGCGGGGTTCGGCTACGACCTGATGCGCTCGATCAACGGCGGCCACTCGTGGCTGCTGATGGAGCAGGCGCCCAGCGCGGTGAACTGGCGGCAGCGCAACGGGCCGAAACCTCCCGGGGTGATGCGGCTGTGGAGCTGGCAGGCGATCGCGCACGGCGCCGACTCGGTGCTCTACTTCCAGTGGCGGCAGTCCCGCGGCGGCGCCGAGCGATTCCACTCCGCGATGGTGCCGCACGCCGGCGAGGACACTCGGGCCTTCCGCGACGTCCGCGACCTCGGCAACGAGCTGGCCGGGCATCCCGAGCTGCTCGGCGCCCGCCAGAAGGCCGACGCCGCGATCGTCATGGACTGGTCGAACTGGTGGGCGGTCGAGGGCGACTCCCACCCCAGCGCCGACGTGCGGCACGGCGAGACCATGGCCGCGCACTATCGGCCGCTGTACGACGCGAGCGTCGCCTGCGACGTGGTGCGGCCCGCCGCCGACCTGTCGTCGTACCGCCTGGTCGTCGTGCCAAACCTCTACCTGGTCAGCCAGGCGGACGCGGCCAATCTGGAGCGTTACGTGAGCGAAGGCGGGACGCTGCTGATGTCGTTCTTCTCCGGCGTCGTCGACCCGTGCGACCGGGTGCACCTCGGCGGGTACCCCGCGCCGTTTCGCCGCCTGCTCGGGCTGTGGATCGAGGAGTTCTGGCCGCTGCCGGCCGAAAGCCAGACCCGGATCGCGTTCACCGGCGACGCCGCCGACCTTGGCGAGTCCGGGGCGACGGTGTGGTCGGAGGAGATCCACCTCGAAGGCGCCGAGGTTCTGGCGGAGTTCGCCGACGGCGAGCTCGCCGGCAGACCGGCGCTGACCCGCCACCGCTTCGGCGACGGCCAGGCGTACTACTTCGGGACCCGGCCCGCCCCGTCGACGATGCGGCGCCTGCTTGACCTCGTCCGCGAACAGGCCGGCGTGCGGCCGGCGCTGCCGGGCCTTCCGGACGGCGTGCAAGCGCGCACCCGCGTCGCCGCGGACGGCAGGGCGTACCACGTGCTGCTCAACCACACCTCGGAGGCGGTCTCCGTGTCGCTGCCGAACCGGCAGGTCGAACTGGAGCCGCGCGGAGTCGCCGTGGTCAAGGAGACCGAGTAGACGTCAAACATCCAGTCATCTGTTGACATGTGTCGGCGTTTAAGTTAAACGTATAACCATGGCAAATTCAGCCGGAAGCCCGCGACGTCCCAAGC
>JBOGDN010000627.1:0-2112 GCA_050742995.1 Stackebrandtia sp.
CCATCATGCATTACCATGAAGTAAGGAATTAGTTGAAAGGTAAGGGCTATGGGGGCAACGATCACCGGCAAAGGGCAGATCACCATTCCGGTCGCCGTACGACGCGCGCTTGGCCTCAAGCCGGGCATGCGGGTGTCGTTCGTGGAGACCCGCACTGGATCGTATGAGATGGTGCCCGAGACCGGAACGATCAAGTCCCTGAAGGGTGCGATCAAGGCTCCGGCCAAACCGGTCAGCCTTGAGCAGATGGACGCCGCCATCGGCGAGGGCGCTGTGGAGAGCCTGGGTCGATGATCGGACTGGACACCAACGTGCTGGTCCGATACATCGCGCAGGACGACAAAACGCAGTCCGCGAAGGCAACCGAGCTGATCGAAAGCCTGACCGAATCAAAACCCGGTTACCTCACCATGATCGTCATGGAGGAGACCTATTGGGTGCTGCGCCGCGCGTACAAAGTGGATAAGAAGCGGGCATCCGAGATTCTCGGCGACCTGTTGACGGCCCAAGAGGTTGTTGTCGAACAGGCGGAGGCAGTCAGCCGGGCGCTTCGGCAGACAGCCGACGGCGCGGACTTCGCTGACGCCTTGATCAGCCAGCTATGCAATGACGCCGGCTGTGATCAGACCTTCACCTTCGACCAAGGCGCCGCCGCGCGGGCGGGCATGCGACTGTTGCGATGAGTACGCGCGCCGGGGTGTGAGAGCGTGAAGTCATGAATCGGCTGGGGAAGGCGATGTCGCCGTATTTGCGGCAGCATGCGGGCAATCCGGTGGAGTGGCGCGAGTGGGGCGCCGAGGCGTTGGCCGAGGCCAGGCGGCGGGACGTGCCGCTGTTCATCTCGGTCGGGTACGCGGCCTGTCATTGGTGCCACGTGATGGCGCACGAGTCGTTTGAGGACGAGTCGGTGGCCGAGAAGGTCAACGCCGCGACCGTGCCGGTGAAGGTCGATCGGGAGGAGCGGCCCGACGTCGACGCGGTGTATATGC
Source organism: Stackebrandtia sp. (assembly GCA_050742995.1). GTDB lineage: Bacteria > Actinomycetota > Actinomycetes > Mycobacteriales > Micromonosporaceae > Stackebrandtia. Next base: position 990 of record JBOGDN010000627.1, read on the forward strand.
AGGCCACTGTGGCGTTGACCGGTCAGGGAGGGTGGCCGATGACGGTGTTCGCCACGCCCGAGGGCACGCCGTTCTACGCCGGGACGTACTTTCCGCGCGAGCACTTCCTGCGGCTGGTCGACGCCGTCTCCGACGCCTGGACGCGGCGGCGTGACGACGTGCTGGCGCAGGGGAACGCGATCGTGGAGGCCTGTGCGGCGTCGGGCCCCAGGCTCGCCGACGTCACCGAGGCCTGTCCGATCGGCGGACCGTGCCCGCCGACTCCGCCCGTGGACGAAGCGGTGCTCGACGCCTCGGCTGCCGCGATTCGCCGCTCGCACGACCCCGTCAACGGCGGATTCGGCGACGCGCCGAAGTTTCCCACCCAGCCGGCGCTGGCGTGGCTGCTCGACCACCACGCGGCGACGTCCGAACCCGACAGTCTCGCCGTAGTGCGGCACACCGCGACGCGCATGGCTCGCGGGGGCATATACGACCAGCTCGCCGGCGGCTTCGCCCGCTACAGCGTGGACGCGGAGTGGGTCGTGCCGCATTTCGAGAAGATGCTCTACGACAACGCCCTGCTGCTCGATCTCTATCGCAGGCTCGCGGACGGCGAGGACGCGGAGCTGTTCGACCGCGTCGCCGGGCAGACCGCGCGGTTCGTCGTGGAGGATCTCGGAACCCCGGAAGGCGGCTTCGCGTCTGCTTTGGACGCCGACGCCGACGGCGTGGAAGGCTCCACGTACGTGTGGACGCCGACGCAGCTGCGCGAAGTCCTCGGCGAGGTCGACGCCGAATGGGCCGCCGAGGCGTTCGCCGTGACGCCGCGGGGGACCTTCGAGCACGGCGCGAGCGTGCTGCAGCTGCCGCGCGAACCGGACGACCCCGCGCGTTTCGCCGAGGTCGCCTCCAGGCTGCTGGCCGCGCGCGGCGCACGTCCGCAGCCGGAGCGCGACGACAAAGTGGTCGCCGGCTGGAACGCTCTGGCGATCAAGGCGCTGCTGGCCTACGCCGACGGTCGCGACGCGCCCTGGGCGGTCGAAGCCGCACAGCGCGCGGCCAGGCTGCTCGTCGACGCGCACCTGACGGACGGCCGGCTGCGCCGCGTATCCCGAGACGGCGTCGCGGGCGTCGCCGAAGG
>JBOGDN010000628.1:0-5638 GCA_050742995.1 Stackebrandtia sp.
CGTCCGGCCAGCAGGTAGAAGACCGGGCAGGAGACCGCGGCGGCGACCAGCATCGCCCGCGCGTCGACGCCCGCGTGGAGGCCGGCGGCGGTGAGAGCCCCGCCGATCGCGCCGCCCAGGCTCCACGCGCCGTGGAAGGCCGACACGATCGGTCGCCCGTAGCGCGCCTCGACCTCCACTGAATTGACGTTCATCGACACTTCGAGCATCCCGCATCCGACGCCGAACACGGCGCCGAAGACCAGCAGGACGCCGTAGTCGGACGCCAGCGCCGGGCCGAGCAGCGACAGCGCCGAGACCGGACCTGCCACGCGGGCCACACGACGGCTGTCGAGGCGGTCGCACAGCCGTCCGGCCACGGGCATCGCCGCCAGGGCGCCGGCGGCGATCAGCAGCAGCGCCGTGCCGATCCGGGCCGTTCCCAAGTGCATCCGTTCGTCGAGCGCGGGCAGCTGGGCGACCCACATCCCGAACACGAGGCCGCACGTGCCGAAGTAGCCGAAAACGCCGAGTCGAGCGCGGGCCAGCCGGGGTTCGGCCCTGATCGCGAAGGGGTTTCGCACGAAGTCTCCTTTTGTTCTTGGCAAGAGCATAACCGGTGTCGGCGTCTGCGACAATGTCCGCGATGCGATCAGCCACCACCAGCGACGAACTGCGCGCCCACAACCGGGCGCGACTGCTGCGCGTCGTCCACGACTCGGGCGCGAGCTTGACCCGCTCTGAGGTGACGCGGCGGCTTGGCATGTCGCGGGGAACGGCGTCGGTGCTGGTGGCCGAGCTGACGCGGGCGCGACTGCTCGCCGAGTCGCCGCCGCAGCGCGCCGCGCGGGGCCGCCCCACTCGGATCCCCGGACCGCACCCGGACGGACCGGTCGTGGTGGCGGCGGAAGTGCGGGAAGACTTCTGGCGCGTGGCCCGCGGCGAACTCGGCGGCGGCGTCGCCGTGGTGGAGTCGAACCTCCACGACGGCGTGTCGAGTCAGGTCTTCGGCGAGCTGACGGACGTCCTAAGTCGCCGCATAGCCGACCTGGCGCCGCGCGTCGTGGGCGTCGGCCTTTCGGTGGCCGGTCCGGTGCGAGACGGAAGGCTGTTCCACATCTCCCATCTGGACTGGCGAGAACTCGACGTCGGCGAGCTGCTTCGACTGGAGACGCCGGTGTTTCCGGAGAACGACGCCACGCTCGCCGGTCTGGCCGAAGCCCGCCGAGGGGCGCTGCGCGGCGTGGACGCCGCGATCCACCTGCATGTGGACTTCGACGTCGGAGGTTCCCTGTTGGCCGACGGCCGCGCCGTCCGCGGCACGCGCGGCGTCGCCGGCGAGTTCGGCCACATGCCGCTGTCGGGAGGAGACGCGCCCTGCCCGTGCGGAGCGACCGGCTGTTGGAGCCTGAACGTGGGAACCAACGCGCTGCTGCGAGGCTACGGGCTCGACGTCGACTACCGACAGCGCCGCCGCGACGCCAAAACCGTCCTCGACCGCGCCGACCGAGGCGACGCCGCCGCCCGCGTCGCCGTCGAAGACGTCGCCGCCGCGATGGGACGCGGAATCGGCGCTCTCGTCAACGCGCACGACCCGCGAACGGTGACGGTCTCCGGGTTCGGCGTCGACCTCATGGCCTGCGCCGGCGACCTGGTGCGCGACTCGTGCCGCGACGCGCTCATGAGCTTCCATCGCGACGCCCCTCCCGACGTCGTGCCCTCCGCGATCGGGCCGGACGGACCGCTGATCGGCGCGGCGGAGACGGTCTTCGACGAGTTTCTGACCTCCGAGGGCCTGCGCGGCTGGATGGCCGCGCAGGATTAGGGAGCTACTCTCCGCCTCCGAAGAGCCCTTCGCCGGCGTCGCCGAGCATGCCGCCGAGGATCATGCCGCCCACGGCGCCGCCGGCCGCTCCGGCGATCATCCCGCCGGCGCCCATGCCGCGACCGCCGCCATGTCCATGATGGCCAGAAGAGCGTTCGGCGACCTTGGCCAGCCACGCCTTGACGACCGCGGCCCAGTCGTATTCCTCGGCTTCGTCGTGAGAGACGTGGAAGCGTCCGAAGGAGTCGCCCCCGCCGCCGAAAGCCCCGCCGCGGCGGTCGGCCTCAAGCACCACGGCCATGCCGTGCGCGTCGGCCACGAAGGTCAACTCGACCGCACCGATGCGACCGGCGAACTCCCGCGGCGGGAAGTACTCGATCTCCTGGTAGAACGGCAGCTCCTGCCGCAGACCCGCGATACGGCCAAGCTCCACGTCGGCGCTTTTGAACCTGAACCCGAGCTGCTCGAACGCCTCAAGGACCGTCTCCTGCGACGCAAGCGGGTGCACGTTGACCGGGTCGAGGTCGCCCTTGTCGATCGCCTTGGCCACCGCCAGCTCGGTGCGCATCCCCACCGCCATGCCCCGCAGGTTCTGGCCGTACACGTGGGTGATCGGGGTCTCCCACGGCGTCGCCATCTCAAACGGAATGACGCGCTCCTCGCCCGGAGCCAGCTGGAAATTCCCGGCCACCTCCATGCGGGTGAACTCCACCGCCGCTGCGGACTCGTGATCGCCGACTTCGGTCTCGGCGCGCACCGCCAGTCCCACCACGACGTGCTCGATCTCCACGTCGTGATCGCCGCCTGTGATGTTCACCTGCCCGGACAACGTGCGGCCCGGCTGAGTGTCCGGACGGGACAAAACGGTGTCCACGCTCGGACCGCCCACCCCGAACCGACGCGCCAAATTCTTGAAAACCACCGACGACACTCCCCTGCGAAAGTAAACCGACCCGGCGCCTAGGCCGCACCGACAAGCCTCTTAAGCCGTCGGAGTGCCAAGACAAGACAATCCACGGTAACAACCCGCCACAACGCACTTCGGCTCGCGGCTACAGGCGGGACATGAGGCCTTTCAAGACCTGGCGGGCGATGACGACGCGCTGGACCTGGTTGGTCCCCTCATAGATCTGCGTGATCTTGGCGTCTCGCATCATCCGCTCGACCGGGTAGTCCGATGTGTAGCCGTAGCCGCCGAGCAGCTGGACCGCGTCGGTGGTGATCTCCATGGCCGAGTCGGAGGCGAAGCATTTCGCCGCGGCGCCGAAGAACGTCAGGTCGGCGTCTTCGCGTTCGGACTTGGCGGCCGCGGCGTAGGTCAGCTCGCGGGCGGCGGCCAGCTTCATGGCCGCGTCCGCGAGCATGAACTGCACGCCTTGGAACTCCGCGACGGGTTTGCCGAACTGCTTGCGCTCCTGGACGTAGCCGGCGGCGTAGTCCAGGGCGCCCTGGCCGATGCCCAGCGCCTGGGAGGCGATGGTGACGCGCGTGTGGTCGAGAGTGCGCATGGCGATCTTGAAGCCCGCGTTCTCCTCGCCGACGAGCCGGTCGGCGGGGATGCGGACGTTGTCGAAGTACACCTCGCGGGTGGGCGAGCCCTTGATGCCGAGCTTGTGCTCGGGAGCGCCGAAGCTCACGCCGGAGTCGGACTTCTCCACCACGAACGCGCTGATGCCTCGGGACCCCGCGCCGGGATCGGTGACGGCGAAGACCGTGTAGTACTCCGACTCGCCGGCGTTGGTGATCCAGCGCTTCGCGCCGTTGAGGACATAGAAGTCGCCGTCTTTGTCGGCGCGGGTTTTCATGCCCGCCACGTCGCTGCCGGCCTCCGGCTCCGAAAGGCAGTAGGAGAACATGGCCTCCCCGGAGGCGACCGGCGGCAGGTAGCGGGACTTCATGTCCGCGGAAGCGGCCAGCAGCAGCGGCATGGTTCCCAGCTTGTTCACCGCCGGTATCAGCGACGACGACGCGCAGGCGCGCGCGACCTCCTCGATGACGATGGCGGTGCCGAGCGCGTCGATCCCGGCGCCGTTGTATTCCTCCGGGATGTGCGGGGCGTGCAGGTCGGCGGCGCGCAGCGCGGCGTACGACTTGTGCGGGAACGCGGCGCTCGCGTCGACCTCGGCGGCCTGCGGCGCCACCTCGGCGTCGCAGACTTCGCGGGTGGCCTGGCGGATCGCGGCATGCTCTTCCGGCAGGCGATAGACGTCGAATTGCGGGTTCGCGCTCATGTCGGATGCCTTCCGCTTCTGGGGTCGGTCGGTCCGGGGTCTCCGGCTCCCACCGCGAGAATACCCACCAGTAGTAAACGCGCCGCAAGCGAGCAAAAGCTATAGAGGACCTGCCCCGCCCCATCCGGGGCAGACCACCCTAGATAAACCTTCGCTCATCTCACCTTATGTGGCGAAGTGCTGTCAAGCGGTTATCTCACCGCGTCTCACGCGCGTCGCCCACGACACGGCCGGCTATCGATACCGCAAACATTGTCGCAATTGCTGGCACGGGCGGCACCGCGACGGCACTGTGTGCCCATGACTGTATTCGCTTGTCCGGTTTGCGACCGGCCCGCGCCGGCCGCCGGCTGCGACGCGTGCGGACGTGGACCCGAGCCGCTGCTGACTCGGCTCGGCGAGCTCGACGCGGCCGTCGAAACGCGCGAACGCGAAAATCGCGCACTGCGTTCGCAGCTGGACGCCGGGGTCGCGAGGCTGACCGAGCTGCACGGCGAGCGTCGCCAGGTGCTCGCGGACTTGTCCACGCGGGCCGCGCAGCTGCGCCACGCGCGGTCTACTTGGACCGTTCCGGCCGAACAGCCGACCGGCGAGCCCGCGCCAAGCGGCGTCGCCGTTTCCGCGCCCATACCTACGCCCGCGCCGCCGCCGCACGTGCCTGCCGCCGCGCCCGGGCCTGTGCCGCCGGAGTCGTCGACGCGTTCGATTCAAAACGTGCTGCTGGGGCTGGGCGGCGTCCTGTCAGTCGCGGCGGTCGTCATCTTCACCGCGGTGGCGTGGGTGACCTACGGCGCGAACGTCCGGGCGGCGATCCTCGTCGTCCTCACCGCGGGCCTGCTCGCCGCCCCGCCGCCGCTGGTCCGCCGCGGGCTCCACGCCACCGCCGAGGCGCTGTCCGGGCTGGGCCTTTTGATGACGCCCTGCACGCTCATCGCCTTGTACTACCTGGACGTATTCTCCTTCGCCTCCGCCGACGCTCCGGCGACCGTGGAGCAGCTGCGAGTCGCCGAAGTGGTGCGCGAAGGAATCGTCCACCCGGTGGTCCTTTTCGGAGGACTGGGGGTGACCGTCGTCGCGCTGGCCTACCGCCTGCTCTCCGGGATGATCACGCCGGGGGCGATCGTCGTCGTCTTCGGCGCCGCCACGCTGGGGCTGGGAGTCGCACAGCCGACGCCCGACCTCGGGTTGGCCGCGCTGCTGCCCCTGTCCGCGCTGCTGGCCTGCTGCGCGATCATGTTCGGCCGACGGCCCGCCAGGCGGGGGCGACACTCCAACCTGCTGCTTCCGCACGCCGCCGCCGGCGTGGCCGCGGCGACGCTGATCGTCTCGAGCGTGTACGCCGCCGCCCACTTCGCTGAGTCCTATGTACTTCTCGCTGCGGCGGTCGCCGTCGCGGGTCTGCTCGCCGTCGCCCCTGCCGCGCCCGGCGTGTGGCGACTGGGCGCCGTGGTCGCCTCAGGCGCGGGCGCCGTCGTGACGTGGCTCGCCGCCGCCAGCCAGGCGCTGTATCTGGCGGGCGCGTCAATCGCGTCCACCGCGCCGATCTGGGCCGCCGAGGCGACGCCGACCGCACGCCCCGGCGCCTGGCAGGCGGCCGCGGCGC
>JBOGDN010000629.1:0-4150 GCA_050742995.1 Stackebrandtia sp.
GTCTACATGTCCACCGGCTCCCAGGGCGAGCCCATGAGCGCGTTGGGACGCATGGCCTCCGGGGACCACCGGCACATCACCGTCGAATCCGGCGACACCGTGGTGATGGCCTCTTCCCTGGTGCCCGGCAACGAGACGGCCGTCTACGGCGTCATCAACCGGCTCTCGCGCTCGGGCGCGACCGTCATCCACAAGGACGTGGCCAAGGTCCACGTCTCCGGCCACGCCCCGGCCGGAGAGCTGATGTACGTTCTCAACATCGTCAAGCCGAGCAACTTCCTGCCCGTGCACGGCGAATGGCGACACCTGCGGGCGCACGCGAGGCTGGCGGTGACAAGCGGCGTCCCCGACGATCAGGTCGCGCTGGTGGAAAACGGCGACGTGGTGGACCTTGTGGACGGGGTCGCCCGGGTGGTCGGCCACATCGACAACAACTACATCTATGTAGACGGTCTTGCGGTCGGCGACGTCGGCGAGCCGGTGCTCAGCGAGCGCCGCATCCTCGGCGACGGCGGCTTCGTGTCCGCGACGGTCGTCGTCGACTCGGTCACCGGGAAGGTCGTCGGCGGTCCGACGGTGTCGGCCAAGGGTTTCAGCGAGGATCCCGCGGCCTTCGACGGCGTGCTCCCGCTCATCACCGACGCGCTCGACAAGGCCGCCGCCGACGGCGTCTCCGACCCGCACCAGCTACAGCAGCTGGTGCGACGCACCGTCGGCAAGTGGGTCAACGAGACCTACCGGCGCCGTCCGATGATCGTGCCGCACGTGCTCGAGGTTTTAAGAAAGCGACCCGCGGCGAAATCCAGGCGATAACGCCGCAAAGGCCTGCATATTTACCGCCGCCGCTTCAGATCCCCGAGCTCAGCGCCGCGATGAGATCGTTTCGTTATTCTCAGGCAACCCTGGCGTTGTGGGGCTCTGCTTGTCTCTTCGCAGCAGATCGATTACACAGCCCACCCAGGGAGATCTACATATGTCCATAAGGACCAAGCGCTTGCTCGGCGGAGCGGCGGCGGTCGGCCTTGTGCTCGGGGCCGGAGTAGTCGCGGTATCCAGCGCGGCGGCCGAGGACGAGCCCGGCGACACCACCGACATTCAAATGTTGGCGTTCAACGATTTCCACGGGGCGCTCGAGCCTCCGGAGGGCTCCGGCGGCGAACTCGTCGAGCTCGACGACAACGGCGACGAGCACACCGTCGAAGCCGGCGGCGTGGAGTACCTGGCCACCCACCTTGACGAGGCCCGCGAAGGGCACGACAACTCCGTCACCGTCGCCGCGGGGGACCTCATCGGCGGCTCGCCCTTCATGTCGGCGGCCTTCCACGACGAGCCGAGCATCGAGTCGCTGAACACGCTCGGCATGGACGTCACCTCCGTGGGCAACCACGAGTTCGACGAGGGCTTCGACGAGCTCAAGCGCGTCCAAGACGGCGGCTGCCACCCCGACGACGGCTGCGTCGACCCGGACAACCCCTACGAGGGCGCGGACTTCCCGTTCCTGGGCGCCAACGTCGTCGACGAGGACAGCGGCATGCCCGTGCTGCCGCCGGCGTGGGTCAAGAAGTTCGACGACGGCTCCAAGATCGGCTTCATCGGCATGACGCTCGAAGGCACCGACGAGATCGTCAGCAAAGACGGCATCGAAGGTCTTGACTTCGAAGACGAGGTCGAGTCCGCCAACTACTACTCCAAGCTGCTGGAGATGGTCGGCGTGAACGGGATCGTGGTCCTGCTTCACGAAGGCGGCCTGCCCGAAAGCCCCGCCTACAACTACGACTGCAACTCGTCGGGCTCCGGCGCCGGAATCTCCGGGCCGGTCGTCGACATCGCCGAGAACCTGGACCCGCAGATCGACGCCGTCGTCAGCGGCCACACGCACGAGGCCTACGACTGCTCCATCGACGACCCCGCCGGCGACCCCCGCCTGGTCACCTCCGGCGCCTCCAACGGCCGGCTGATCACCGACATCACCATGACCTACGACTTCGAGGCGCGCGACATCGTCCGCACCTCCATGGAGGCGACGAACCGCGCCGTCACCCGCGACGTGGACCCCGACCCCGACCAGACCGCGCTGATCGACAAGTACGGCGAGCTGGCCGACCCGATCGCCGACGAACCGGTCGGGCACATCGCCGAGGACATCCCCCAGGGCGAGGACCGCAGTGTGGAAACCCCGCTCGGCGACCTCATCGCCGACATACAGCTGGCCGCCACGGCTGAAGGCGACGCCGGCGCCCAGATCGCCTTCATGAACCCCGGCGGCATCCGCGCCGATCTGCTCTACGAGGCGGGAGACGACGAAGGCGACGGCGTGGTGACCTACGGCGAGGCGTTCACGGTGCAGCCGTTCTCGAACTATCTGGTCACCATGGACCTCACCGGCGAACAGATAGTCACCTTGCTGCAGCAGCAGTTCTCCGGCTCCAACGCCGAGGAGAACCTGATGCTCCAGCCGTCCGAGGGCTTCACGTACACGGTCGACTCCTCGGCCGACGGCGAAGACAAGGTGCAGGCCGACACGGTCGCGCTCGACGGAGAGGCCATTGAGGCCGATCAGGTCTATCGCGTCACGGTGAACTCGTTCCTCGCCGGAGGCGGCGACGGGTTCGAGGTGCTGACCGAAGGCGAAAACGCCGTCGACGGCGGCGACGACCTCGAGGCGCTCAAAGCCTGGTTCGCCGAGAACAGCTCCGAGTCCGACCCTGTCGAGGCCCCGGCCGCCGACCGCGTCACCGTCGAGTAGCTTTACCCACCCCTCGACTGGGCCTCGGCATTGTGCCGGGGCCCAGTCCACGTCTAGGGCCTGTGTGAGAGCCCCGTTTCCTGCTGCGCGTCCGCCAGGCGGCGCCTCGCTGCGTTGTCGGCACTCCTGCATACAACACCGGTATGCAGAAGCATCTCCGCCTTGCGACGCACTCGCCTGGAGGCCGCTCGCGACGGAAGAGGACTCTCACACAGGCCCTAAGGCGTCACCGTCGGCGACGACGTGCGTTGTTTATGTGTGAACGGCATTATGAGAGGGAGGCGACAGCGCCGGCGACGCGCGCTGCGGTACCTCCTACACGTGGGCGCGGCCGCCCACATACCCGCAAGAGACTTCCAGTCCGGACAGCGCTGCACGCCAGGCGGCGCGCAAGGTTCGGACAGTGCAGAAGAGATCCCCGGCGACTCCCTCGCCCTGAGGCGAGCGGCGTGACCACGGCTGTTGTGCGCACGCCGGTACCGTGTCATGCATGGCTGGCCGAAAATCGGCGGCGAAGAAGACCGCCCGCAAGCGCACTGCCCCCGCCCGCAAGCGCGCCGCGTCGAAACAGACCGGCGCGGTAAAGAAGCGCGCCTCCACACGCGCCGCCACCGCGAAGACCAAGACCCGACGCCGCGGCATCCCCGGTCCCTTTGAAGCCGCGGTGATGGGTTTGCGCGCGCTGTGGAACGGCGCGGCGCGCGGCGTGGGCTGGCTTGCCCGCAGCGTCGGCCGCGAGGCCGCGACCGCCCGCGCCATCGACCCAGCTCACCGCCGCGACGGCGTCGGCCTTGCCGTGCTCGGTCTGGCGATCATCCTGGCCGTGGCCCTGTGGTTCGAAAGAGCCGGACCGGTCGGCGTGCACCTGTCCTTCGGGATGCAGTGGCTGCTGGGGATCTCGGCGTTCGCGCTGCCGGTGCTGTTCGGAGTCGGCGGCGTGCGCATCATGCGCAAGGCCGGCACCGAGGAAGCCCACGGCCGCGCGCTGGTGGGCTGGACGACGTTGTACGTCGGCGCGGTGGGCCTGCTGCACCTGGCCAACGGCCTGCCCGAGGACTCCGAGTCGCTGCTGCAGGCGGGAGGGCACGCCGGCTGGGTCGTCGGCAGCGGCCTGGACGCCGCGGTCTCGACGTGGGTCGCCGCGCCGCTGCTTGTGCTCGTGGTCTTGTTCGGCGTGCTCGTGGTGACCGCCACCCCGGTCAATCAGGTCCCGGCCCGCCTGGCGCGACTGTGGCGGCTGGCCACCGGCACGTACCTCGAAGAGCCCGCCGCGCGCACGCGGCCCCGCGTCGCCGAGTCGTCCGCCGACGACGACTACGACGAAGCCGACGAGTTCGAAGCGGAGCCCGAGCCCGAGGAGATCGTCCCCGTCCCGCCGCGGCCGCGCACGAAAAAGGCCACGCC
>JBOGDN010000630.1:0-1649 GCA_050742995.1 Stackebrandtia sp.
CTGCAGCAGCAGCGCGACGGCCATCGCGCCGAAGAGCAGGTACGGCGCCACGTCGCGGAAGAGCACGACGCCGAGGCTTTGCATCTGGCCGACGAAGATCGCCGCGACGAACGCGCCGCCGATGGACCCAAGCCGCCCCACGACCACGATGATCAGCGACAGCATCAGCACGTGCTCGGCGGCGCCCGGACCCGGCCCGATGATCGGAGCGCCCAGGGCGCCGGCCATGCCCGCCAGCAGCCCCGCCACGGCCAGCACGCCCGACATGACCGCGCGTGGGCTGGTTCCCAGGCAGGCGACCATGTCTCGGTCGTCCACCGTCGCCCTGACCCGCGCACCCGCCTGGGTGCGGGACACGATCAGCCAGCCGGCGACGGCCAAAAGCGAGGCGATGACGATGAAGCTCAGCCGGTAGGCCGAATAGCTCTTGCCCAGAATGCTCACCGACTCGGCGAGCGCGGGCGGCAGCGTGGGACGCAGCTCCTCGGCGCCGAACAGCGCCACCAGGCCGGAGCCGGCGGCCAGCGCCATGCCGAAGGTGAACAGCGCCTGCACCAAGTGCCCGCGTCCCTCAAGCGGCGCCACGGCCGCCGACAGCAGTCCGCCCGCCGCGGCGCCGACGGCCGCGCCGGCGAGGACGGCCAGGATCAGGCTGGTCCAGGTGCCGTCGGTGATCACGACCGCGGCGTAGCCGCCGGCCACGTAAATGGCGCCGTGAGCCAGGTTGAGCACGTCGGCGACGCCGAACGCCAGCGTGAGCCCCGCGGCCACCGTGAAAAGCAGCAGCCCATACGCGAACCCGTTGACGATCGGTATCAGGTGAGCGTCGAGAAATTCCACTAAAGCCCTAGCGCCCGGAAATAGCGGACGCTAAACCGCGTTGCGGCAGCTGCTGCGGACCGTTGTACCGGGCCCGCGGCGTCAACGCGGGACCGACCTGGTTGATCAAGTTGGCCAGCTCATGCCCCACTTGCCCGATGTCGCATCCGTGCCCCGCGAGCGCAAGCAGGCTGGCGCCGCTTGACACGGACATCGAGAACATGAATCCACCGTGCATCTCGGTGAGGTTGCTGATCACCGGATCGGCCTGCAGCGACCGCGCGGCGCCCGCCAACAAGCTGACCAGCCCGGAAGCGATGGCCGACAGACGCTCGGCCTCGTCTATCGGCAGCGTGTCGTTGCGGGCGATCAACAATCCGTCGGAGGCAACCGCGATCACGTGCGTTACGTGAGGCACGCGGCCGACGAAATCGTTGAGCAGAAAATCCAAGTCAGGGCTGCTGGTGGTCACTGTGAGGTCCTCGGGTCGTCGGATGCGGAGTACTGAGACGAGCGATTTCCGGACAGACCGCGAGCGTACGCCGCATAAGTGGCGCCGATCGTGGCCGGGTCGCGCTGGATGGGATCGTCCGCACGTTCGGCCGTCGGCGCGACGGCGCCGGGAACGAGCTGAGACATCGGCTGCCGCTGCGGCAGCCCGGTGTCGTCGTTGACGACCGTCGGATCTCTTTGGGGCAGTTCCGCGCCCGCGCGGAGCGATTCGTCCGCGTGCACAGTTTGCCACTCGAAGTGGATGATCGGCAGGCCTGCGGTGACGTCCGACGTCACGCGGCTTACCGGCTCGCGCGGCGTCGGCTGCGACTACTGCG
>JBOGDN010000631.1:0-10240 GCA_050742995.1 Stackebrandtia sp.
GAGAAACCCCGTTTCCTGCTGCGCGTCCACCAGGCGGCGCCTCGCGGCGTCGTCGGCACTTCCGCATCCAACACCGGCATGCCGCAGCACCTCCGCCTTGCGAGAAAACTCGAAACGACGGCGCATCGCAAGCCGTCGCCACCTGGAGGCCGCTCGCAACGGAAAAGGACCCTCACACACGCCCTAGCCGCTCACTTTGCGGTGCGGTAGTGGTAGGCGCATATTTCGGTGAAACCCGTCCGTTCGTACAGCCGGAGAGCCGGGATGTTGTCGCGCTCCACCTGGAGATACATGCGGTCGGCCTTACAGGCGCCCGCCCAGTCGGCCAGTGCGGCCAGCACATTGCGAGCCGCGCCTTTCCCGCGCGCGGCCGGAAGCGTGGCCATGCCGAACACTCCGGCCCAGCCGGTGTCGGCCACAGCGCGGCCCACCGCCACGACGTAGTCCCCGACCATCGCGCAGGCGTAGGCGGACGGCTGCTCCACACGGCCGAGCATGTCCTGTTCGGCGCGAGGGACGCCGCCGTGGCCGTGAACGGCGTGCCAGACGTCGTACCAGGCGCGTGTCGGGCGGTCGTCCAGTCGAACCGGCGGCGAGCCTGTCGTCGACAGGTCCAGGACACGTGCGGTCGACGCCGTCCGCAACGACATCGGGCTCTCGAGGCGATAGCCGCGCCGCGCCAAGAAAGCGTCGAGCCCTTCTGGACACGCCGGAGGGCTGACCTGGAACCGCGCCGCCACGCCGCGATCGGCATAGAACTCTTCTGCCGCAGCGATTCTGGGCGCCAATTCGTCCGGCCCGGCGTCACTGTGCGGCAGTACGGTTCCCGCCCACCAGGCACAGCCGGAGGCATGGCGCAGCCACCATCCCGCAATTTTCTCCACGTGCTCGGCAGGGAGGGCCCGGGCAGTTCTCTCCTGCAGGCCCCGCACGATTTCCGAAGACACGTCCTAGTCGGCGTAGTCGACGGCCGACTGGGCGGCCTTCCAGCGCCGGAACGCTTCGTCGGCGTCGCCGAGACGCCAGTAGCCCGAGATCGAAAGCCAGTCGCGGTGGACGCCGCGCGCGTTGAGCAGGTGCGGGCGGATCCGCTTCATGACGGTCTCGGCCTCGCCGTGCACGAAGAAGTGCCCCTGACCGGCGGGGAATTCGAAGGAGGCGACCGCGTCGACCAGCTCCTGGCGCGCGTCGGCGCGGTCGCGGGCGTCGCGATGCAGCCACGTGTACTCGACGTCGGCGTCGGTGTCGAACTTCTGCTCCTCAAGCAGGTCGGCGACCTGGACGATGACGTGTGCCCGCGTTCCGGCGGGCATGCGCCGCAGTGCCGCGCCGATCGCCGGAATCGCGCTCTCGTCGCCGACGAGCAGGTGCCAGTCGGCTTGGGGGGAGGGGGAGTAGGCGCCCTTGGGCGTCAGCATCCGCAGGCGGTCGCCAGGCCGAGCGCGGTCGGCCCAGGGGCCGGCGACGCCCCCGAGCCCGTGGACGGCGAAGTCGATAGTCAGCTCGCCCAGGTCCGCGTCGAAGTCGCGGACGGTGTAGCTGCGGCGCACCGGCTGCTGTTGGCGCGGCAGCGTCTTCTGAATCGTGTCAAGGCAGAACGGCTCGGGATAGACGACGCCCGGCGGCGGGAACAGCAGTTTGACGTAGCTGTCGGCATGCTCGACGGCGGAGACGGCCGCGACGTCTTCGCCGCCCATGACCACGCGAACCATGTGCGGCGTGAGCCTTTCGACGCGCAGCACGGTCAGCTCGACCACGGAACGGGTCGCGAGCGTGGACTGCTGTGTCATCGGCGTCGACTTTCTACTCTTGCTCTTGCTTAGGCTAGGCGACCCTAACACGGTACAGGCCAAGATCAAGAACAACATCGCCGCAGCTCACACCCCACGGCGTGTCGCCGACCAACCCCCCTCCGCTACGCCTCAGCCGCCGGCGCCCCCCGCGCGGGCGTCGGCGAGGATCACTTCCATGTAGGCCAGGACGTCGTCGCGGCGCGCGGCCGGGTCGTCGTACAGCGAAGATCCGCCCGCGTCGGCGCGGATGCGCAGGGCCTCGTCGAGGATGCGGCGCCAGCGGGAGTCGAGGACGGCGCGGGCGTGTTCGCAGCCGCCGCGTTTTGAGGTGACGCCTCCGGTGTCGAGCGTGTAGCGCATCCGGCCGACTCCGGCGACGCACCACATCGTCCCGTAGTCGCTCAGCATCCCCTGTCCGCGCGGCGAGACGGGATCGCCGCCGTCGCGAAGCCAGCCGCGCCAGTAGGTGTCGAGATTGCCGCGCACCCACCGCTTCAAACCCTCGGGATCGACCGCGATCCGCGGCGCGCGCGGACCGCGGATCGCCACGCCGCATTGGGCGAGGGTGTGCCAGGTGACCAGATCCCGGCTGAAGTCGTCGGCGCGGGCGAACACCCCCATGTGCGTCGAAGGCCCGGGCGGGACGTCGTCGGGGTGAGACGCGAGCTCCTCCCAGGTGACATACGTGCCGTCGAAATGCGGAGCGGGGAACCGGCCGATCAGCCGCTCGTGGACTGCGCGCAGCGTCTCGGCCAGCGAGTCGTCGGGCGGCGCCGCCACGACCGCCGCGAAGTCGACGTCGCTTGAGCCGGGGCGATAGTCGTCGAGCGCCGTCGAGCCCGACAGATACAGCCCCTCGATCACGCCGGGCGCGGCCTCGTCGGCCAAGGACAGGTATGCGTCGGCCACGGCCTCGACGGTCGGGTGGGGTCTCATGCGGACGAAGCATAAGACTTTCCGGAAAACGCCGCAAAAACTCCTTTTTGGCGCGTTGCCGGACTATTGGGAAACGCGACGACACTTTGTCTTCCGGCTCCGCAACGATTCGGTAACAACACAGAGCAGTTACGAGCAATTCGAATTTGGGAGCGTTTGCCCGGTGGCGCTGCGTGCCTAGACTTGGCCCGCGCGCGCCCGAACCCCATGCGCGTTCCCCACCACCCCTGGAGTGTCATCAGTGAAATCCCCCCGCCGTTTTGCCCGATGGCGGTCGCGCAGAAACTTTAAGCTCGGCGCGGCTGGCGTTACGGCAGCAGTACTGGTTGGGGCCGGCGGATATGCGCTGGCCGAAACGCCGACACAAGAGTTCGAAGACGCAACGTACATTGTAGAATTCGCCGAGGAGCCCGTGGCGACCTACGAAGGCGACGTTTCCGGTTTGGACGCCACCGCGCCCGAGGCCGGAGAAGACATCGACCAGGACTCCGCCGCGGTTGAGGAGTATCGCGAGCATCTGGCGGCGGAGCAGGACGAGGCGCTCGGCGCCGTCGACGCGAAGCCGCACTACAACTACGACACCGTGTTCAACGGCGTGGCCGTGGAACTGTCCGCCGACCAGGCCGCGCAGCTGTCCAAGCGCCCCGAGGTCAACGGACTGTGGCGCAACGAGATGCTCGAGTTGGACACCGACAGCTCACCCGACTTCCTCGGGCTTTCCGGCGACGAGGGCGCCTGGAACGAGCAGTTCGGCGACCCGGAGAGCGCCGGCGAAGGCGTGATCGTCGGCGTCGTCGACACCGGATTCTGGCCCGAGAACCCCTCGCTGGCCGAACTGCCCGAGCCGCGTCCCGACCAGGAGATCATCGACGCCAAGTGGAGCGGCGAATGCGTCGAAGGCGACGACCCCGACGACGCCAACAACGTCACCTGCAACAACAAGGTCATCGGCGCCCGCTATTACGACTCGCAGGGCGAGGCCGGCGAAGGCTATAAGTCGCCGCGCGAGGAGCTGGACCACGGTTCGCACGTGGGCACCACCGCCGCGGGCAACCACGAGGTGACCGCCGAACTCGGCGGCGGCGAGCTCGACGAGGTGTCGGGCATGGCCCCGGCCGCGCGGCTGGCCTACTACAAGGTCTGCTGGGCCGCTTCGGGTCTGTGCGCCACCGACAACTCGGTGGCCGCCATCGAGGACGCAGTCAACGACGGCGTGGACGTCATCAACTTCTCCATCGGCGGCTCCACGAGCGACATCGTCAACCCGGTGCACCTGGCGTACTTCAACGCCGCCGCGGCGGGCGTGTTCGTCTCGGCCTCGGCCGGCAACTCCGGCAGCGACGGCGCCTCCACCGTGGCGCACAACGCGCCGTGGATGACCACTGTGGCCGCCAGCTCTCAGGCGCGCACCTTCCGCTCCGACGTGAAGCTCGGCGACAAGCAGACCTTCTCCGGCGGCGCGCTGGTGACAAAGGACATCGAGGGCGACCTCGTTCTCGCCGAGGACGTGGCGCTCGACGACGCCGATCCCGAACAGGCGAGGCTGTGCGCGCCGGGATCGCTGGATCCCGACAAGGCCGAGGGCCTGATCGTGGCCTGCGCGCGCGGCGAGTATCTGTTCGGCGAGAAGGCGGGGGCGGTGGCCGAGGCCGGCGGCGCGGCCGCGGTGGTGTTCAACACCGACGAAGCCCAGGCGCTGGTCGTCGTCAACGAGGACGTGCCGGTGGCCACGCTGACCGCCGACGACGGCAAGGCGCTCGTGAAGTACGCCGACTCCACGGACGAGGCGACGATCGAGATCGCCGAGACCAAGCAGGTCGACAAGAACGCACCCGAGATGGCCGACTTCTCCTCGTACGGGCCGGCGATATCCGGAGGCGGCGACCTGCTGAAGCCGGACATCACCGCGCCGGGCATGGAGATCCTCGCCGGCAACCCGGAGTGGGCGTCCAACGGCGACCACTACGACCTGAAGCAGGGCACCTCGATGTCCAGCCCGCACATCGCCGGACTGGCGGCCCTGATCATCAGCGCCAACCCCGACTGGTCGCCCATGGCCGTCAAGTCGGCCATGATGACCACCGCCTACCAGACCGACGCCGACGGCAACCCGATCTCGCGACTCGGCGAGGAGGCCAGTCCGTTGAACTACGGCTCCGGCCACGTCGACCCGAGCCGGATGTTCGACCCGGGCCTGGTCTACGACTCCGGTCCGGTCGACTGGCTTTCCTACGGCTGCGCCATCGGCGACTTCCAGAAGGCCGGTTACCAGGAGCTGTGCGACGTCTACGGCGGAACCGACGCCGTCGATCTGAACTACCCGTCGATGTCGGCGGGCAAGCTGGCCGGCAGCGAGGAGATCACCCGCACCGTCACCAACGTGTCGGACAAGACCACCACCTACTTCGCCAAGGTGGACGCTCCGGCGGGTACCGAGGTGTCGGTGTCGCCCGAGTCGTTCTCCGTCAAGCCGGGGAAGACCCAGGAGTTCACGGTCACGATCACCCGCACCGACGCGGCGTTCGACGAGTACACCTTCGGGTCGCTGACCTGGGAGGACCTCGACGGCCACGAGGTGCGCAGCCCGATCGCGGCGCAGCCGACTCCGTTGGCGGTCGAGGAGGAGGTGTCAGGCGAAGGCGCCTCCGGGACGCTCGAGCTGACCGGCAAGGCCGGTTACGAGGGCGTCGTGAACGCCGAGGCGCTCGGACTGACCGCCAGCGAGGTCGAGGAGTTCAGCCTCACCGACCCCACCGGCGAAGCCTTCGACACCGCCAACCCGTCCGAAAGCGACCACACCAAGGCCGTCGAGGTCGAGGCGCCCGAGGAGGCCGGCTTCGCGCGCTTCGCGACGTTCGACGCCGATCATCCCGAAGGTACAGACGTCGACCTCTACGTCTACGAAAAGGACGGCGACAGCCTGAGTCTTGTCGGCGGTTCGGCCTCCGAAGGCTCGGACGAGGCGGTGACCCTGTCCTCCGGGGCCACATACGTAATCTATGTGGATATGTATGCTGGCGAGTCTCCCACCGACGTCGACTTCCACTCGTGGGTGGTCGGCGACGGCGACCTGCAGGCGAGCCCGGAAAGCCAGGACGTCGCGGTCGGAGACGAGTTCGCCGTCGAGGTCGAATGGTCTGATCTGGACGCGGATGCCCGCTATCTCGGCGCCGTGAACTACGGCGACGGCAGCGACCGCGTCGGGCGCACGATAGTCAACGTCCACACCTAGAGCTTTGCTCTGTGCCCCCAAGCCGGGTCGTCTCTCGCAAGGGAGGCGGCCCGGCTTCTATTCGGTCCCCGGCGCGGTGACGAAGTCGATCAGCTCTTCGACGCGTCCCAGCAGCGCCGGCTCCAGGTCCGTGAAGTCGTCGACGCCGGCCAGGACGCGCCGCCACGCCTCCGCGGGCGTGCAGCCCCAGCCAAGCGCGTCGATCACGCCTTCTTTCCACGGCTGACCGCGCGGCACCCGAGGCCACGCTTTGATGCCGAGGCTCGCCGGCTTCACCGCCTCCCAGATGTCGACGAAGGGGTGGCCGACGATCAGCACGTGCGGCGTCGAGCCGATCGACTCGGCGATGCGGCTTTCCTTGGAGCCCGGCACGAGATGGTCGACGAGCACTCCCAGCCGGCGGGTCGGTTCGGGGTCGAACTCGTCCACGATCGACGGCAGATCGTCGATCCCCTCCAGATACTCCACGACCACGCCTTCGACCCGCAGGTCGTGCCCCCAGACCCGCTCCACGAGGCTGGCGTCGTGCACGCCCTCGACGTAGATGCGGCTTTCCTTGGCCACCTTGGCGCGCAGACCCTCAACGGCGGTGGAGCCGGAGGCGCTGCGCCCGGGGCCGCGCGGCCCCGCGACGGGGCGCGTCAGGGTCACCGGCTTGCCGTCCATGAGAAAACCGGCCTCGCGCAGCGGGAACAGCCGTCGACGGCCGTGCCGGTCTTCCAATGTGACCGCGGCGGACTCGCAGGCGACGACCGCGCCGCAGAATCCGCTGCCGGGATCTTCGACGACCACGCCCGGCTCGGCCTCCACGCGGGGGACGGGCTTGCGTTTGGGGTGACGCCAGTCTTCGGAGAGGACGTTGTTGCCGTAACGCATCGCAGCAGTCTCCCAGATCGCCTCGGGGCGGGCTCTTCCCAGCGGGGGACATAACGCCTAGACTTCCGCCGAACATCAGCGCGACTCGATCAGGAGACCAGATCTTTGAGCC
This sequence comes from Stackebrandtia sp., assembly GCA_050742995.1. Classification (GTDB taxonomy): domain Bacteria; phylum Actinomycetota; class Actinomycetes; order Mycobacteriales; family Micromonosporaceae; genus Stackebrandtia. Next base: position 6,950 of record JBOGDN010000631.1, read on the forward strand.
AGGAATGGAACTTCGCCGGCGCGAGGGGACGCATCGTCGCCAGGGAGTGGCCCAACGCCAATCCGCGTTACGCGGCGGTGTTGGTACACGGATACGGCGAGCACGTCGGCCGTTACGAGTACGTCGCCAACACCCTGGTGCGGCACGGCGCCGCCGTCTACGCCGGCGACCACATGGGACACGGCAAGTCCGACGGCGAGCGGGTCCTGATCGAGGACTACGAAGAGGTCGTCGCCGACGTGCGCCGCGTCGAGGAGAAGGCGCGCGGCACCCACCCCCACGTCCCGGTGGTGCTCGTCGGCCACTCGATGGGCGGCATGATCGCCGCGCGCTACGCCCAGCTGCACGGCCGCGAGCTGGCCGCGCTCGTGCTGTCCGGCCCGGTGCTCGGCAGCTGGACGGAGGCGACGTCGCTGTTGGAGCTCGACGAGATCCCGCACGCTCCCATCGACGTCAGCACGCTGTCGCGCGACCCCGAGATAGGCCGCGTCTACGGCGACGATCCGCTGGTGTGGCACGGCCCGTTCAAACGGCCGCTGCTGCGGGCGCTTGACGCCTGCCTGAAGACGATCAACGCCGACGGCGACCTCGGCACGCTGCCGACGATGTGGGTGCACGGCGAGGAGGACAAGCTGGTGCCGCTGCCGGCCAGCCGCGTCGGCGTGGAGACGATCCGCGGTACCGACCTGGTCGAGCGGATCTACTCCGGCGCGCGTCACGAGGTCTTCAACGAGACTAATAAGGACGAAGTCCTCGGTGACGTGAAGTCCTTTGTCGATCGCGTGTTGTCGAATCAGCGCGCCGAATAGCGACCGGGCCGCCTCCCTTGCGAGAGGCGACCCGGCCTTGGGGGCACAGAGTAATGCTTGAGGGGTCGGCGACGACGTCCGCCGACTCTTAACTGACCAGCGCCTGCCAGGTGGCGTCGTCGACGACGCCGGTGTCGGGCAGTCCGCGAGCCTGCTGGAATTCGCGCACCGCAGCGTCGGTGGCGTCGTTGAACTGGCCGTCGGCGGTGACGCCGTGGCCGTAGGCGATTAGCCGCTCCTGCGCGGCGCGCACGGCGTCTCCGCTGTCGCCCAGCTTCGCGTCGGGCGTCAGCGTCTGCCAGGTTTCGTCGCCGATCATGCCGTCGACGCCGATGCCGTTGTTCGTCTGGAAGGCGCGCACGGCTTCGGTGGTCGCCGGGCCGTAGTCGCCGTCGACGCCGAGACCGGCGCCCTGGGCGTTGAGGAGCAGCTGCGCGGCCGCGACCCGCTTGCCGTAGCTGCCCTCCTGAAGCAGCGGCCACAGCGGAACGTCCGGGTTGAGCGCGCGATGCACCGCGTGGGCGACCTTCTCGATGCGCGCGATTCCCACATTGATGTCGTAGCTGTTGCCGGTGAGGACGACCATCATGTAGTCGCGGTTCTCGCCTGCGAAGGCGCCGGTGCTGTTGACCCAGCCTTCAGAGGGGAACCAGCCGTTCTTGTTTCCCGCGGCGACGGTGTCGGGGGCGCCGGCGGGCGTTCCCCAGCGCTGTTCGGGGATCACCTGGCGCATGAGGTCGAGCAGGTAGGCGCGACGGTCGTCGGTGAGGATGTCGCCGGGCGTCGTCATGGCCTGCAGGAAGGCAGTCTGGTCGTTGCCAGTGGTGCGAGACGAACCCCAGGTGGGGGTGATGGTGGTGCCTGGCATTCCCACCATGTCCATAAAGTATTGGATGCCGTCGACGCCGAGCTGGTTGTACAGCGCGGTGGCGGCGTCGTTGTCGGAGCGGGTGACCGCCGCGTGGGCGTTGGCGTGCTCGACGTCGGTGAGCCCGCGGCCCTCGTCCTGCGCGCGACGCAGCAGCGCGCCTACGAGGGTGGTCTTGATGATGCTCGCGGTGTAGAGGACCGCTTCGCTGTTGTACTGGCAGTGGGTCTCGGTGACGCGGTCGTAAACGGTGACGCTGATTCCGCTTGCGTCGCGGAAAACGGCGTCCTGAATGTCGGAGGACATGCGCTCGGCGAGGTTGGCGTCGGACGAGACGCAGGACGCCGCGGCGGCGGGGGGCAGGTCAATGGGCGGCAGGGGATCGGCGACGGGCATGTCGCCGTCGGCGGAGGCGGGCGTCGTCGAGATCGCAAAGGCCGCCGCGGCAAGCGATCCGACGACGAGGGCAATAGTCCACTTTCGAATTAGCGAAACGCGAGAAGCGCCGGTTTCTCTTCGCATGCTTTCAGTCCGTCCCTACTTTTGGCTAGTTGCCGGTCAAAAGTTGGTCGAACTCTATCGATGTCTGAATAAAAGGTCAACCGGCCTCAGGGGACTTTTTGCGATCGGCCCTGGTGGTCTACGGTGATTTTTCAGTAGTCTGGGGTCCCCAACCCCATAGTTGAAGGAGATATGCATATGCATTTCTCGAACTATCGACCTTCGGAGACGGAGGCCCCCTCACGCGGTCCCGGCATTCTGCGTCGAGCTGGTGTGGTCTCGTCTGTGGTCGTGGCGGCGGCCGTCGCCTTCGCCGCGAGCGCCGCCGGCGCGTCGGCCGAGCCCGCCGACGCCGACGTCTCGTCCCCGGACGTCGCGGCGGTCGACTTCGCCGGAACCGTCGCGCTGAGCAACTGCTCGGGCTCGGTGGTGCGGATGCCCAACTCCGCCGACGACGACCCCGCGTTCGTCATGACGAACGCCCACTGCCTCGAGGCGGGCATGCCCGCCCCGGGCGAGGTGATCGTCGACGAGCCCTCCGACCGCAGCTTCTCCCTGTTGGACGCCGAGGCCAACGAGGTGGCCACCCTGACCGCCTCCAAGATCGCCTACGCGACCATGACCGACACCGACATCGCGCTTTACGAGCTCACCTCCACCTACGCCGACATCTCCTCGGAGCACGGCGTCGACGCCCTCCCGCTGCGCGCCGAGAAGGCCGCCGAGGGAACGGCGATCACGGTCGTGTCCGGCTACTGGAAGGAGACGTACTCCTGCAGCATCGACGGGTTCGTCTACGAGCTGCACGAGGCCGACTGGGTCTGGAAGGACTCGCTGCGCTACACCACTGAATGCAAGACCATCGGCGGCACCTCCGGCTCGCCCGTGCTCGACGACGCCACCGGCGAGGTGGTCGGCGTGAACAACACCGGCAACGAAAGCGGCGAAGAGTGCACGATGAACAACCCGTGCGAGGTCGACGAGAACGGCAACGTCGAGGTGCGCCAAGGCACCAACTACGGCCAGCAGTCTTACCTCGCGACCGCCTGCGTGGACGAGGGCAACCAGATCAACCTCGAACTGCCCGACTGCGCGCTTCCCAAGCCTTAACAC
>JBOGDN010000632.1:0-5477 GCA_050742995.1 Stackebrandtia sp.
GGTGACGCACGACGCGACCGCGTCCGACCCGTCCTACGCCTTCGCGCTTTCGCGGCTTTCCGGCGAAAACCTCGACCACACCCCCATCGGCGTGCTGCGCTCGGTGCGGCGCGACACCTACGACGACCTGGTGCACAGGCAGCTCGACGCCGCCAAACCCGCCGAAGACAACGGCTCCGCGGAGCTGTCCGCGCTGCTGCACGGCGGCGACACCTGGACGATCTTGTAGCGGAAGGCGGCGTGACGGCGCTGCCGCTAGGCTGAATCCCCATGGACACCTATCTCGGCTCCTACGCCCTGTTCGGGCTGATGCTGGTGCTGGGCGCGGTGTTCTTCGTCGTCGCCTTCGCCGCCAACCGCCTGCTGCGCACCACGACGCACACGCCGGAGGCGGAGACCACATACGAGTGCGGTCTCGACCCGGTCGGAGGCGACTGGGCGCAGATGCAGATCCGCTACTACGTCTACGGCTTTCTGTACCTGCTTTTCGCCGTGGAGAGCGTCTTTTTGTTTCCCTGGGCCGTCGTATACGCCGAGGCCGCGTTCGGAATGGTCACCGTGGCCGAGATGGGGGTCTTCGTGGGCGTGCTGACGCTCGGGCTGGCGTACGCGTGGCGCAAAGGAGTCTTGACGTGGGCGTAGATCTCGGCATGCCGCGCAAACGCGGCGTCGGCGGCGTGCTCGGAGAGCCGATCCGCTTCGTCCTCAACTGGGGGCGCAAGTACTCGCTGTGGGTGTTCAACTTCGGTCTGGCCTGCTGCGCCATCGAGTTCATCGCCACGTCCATGGGGCGCCACGACTTCATCCGCCTCGGCGTCATTCCCTTCGCACACGGGCCGCGCCAGGCCGACCTGATGGTGGTGTCGGGGACGGTCACCGACAAGATGGCGCCGGCGGTCAAGCGGCTCTACGACCAGATGCCCTCGCCGAAGTACGTGATCTCCTTTGGCGCGTGCAGCAACTGCGGCGGGCCCTACTGGGACTCCTATTCGGTCACCAAGGGCGTCGACCAGCTGATTCCCGTGGACGTGTACGTCCCCGGCTGCCCGCCCCGGCCCGAGGCCCTGCTGCACGGAATCATGCGGCTGCAGGAGAAGATCGCCGCCGAGAACGCCGGCTTCGGCGGGGTGAAGCCGGCCCCGGCCGCGAAACCGGTCGCCGCGTTGACCGCGCCGCCGGTGCGTCTGCCGGAGAAGGAGTAGCCCATGTGGAGCGAGGAGGTCGCGCGAGCGCTCGACGCCGAGGTCTCCGAGAACGACTCCCGTCCGGTCGCCGACGTCGCGCCGGGGCGCTGGCGCGACGCTCTGCTTGCCGCGCGCGACTCGCTTCGCTGCGACTTCTTCGACTGGCTTTCGGCCGTGGACGAAGGCGCCGACGGGATGCGCGTGGTGGCGCACGTGTGGTGTCTGGAACGCAGGCGGGGGCTGCTGGTGCGCACGCTGCTCGACGGAGAGTCGCTGGCGTCCGTCGTCGACGTCTACCCGGGGGCGTCCTGGCACGAACGCGAGACGCACGAGATGTTCGGCGTGGGCTTCGACGGCCACCCGAACCTGAAGCCGCTGCTGCTGGCGCCGGAGTTCGAGGGCCACCCGCTGCGCAAGGACTTCGTGCTCGCCTCGCGCGTGGCCAAGCCCTGGCCGGGCGAGAAGGAGCCCGGCGGCGACCACGCCGGACCGCGCAAGCGAGCGCCGATGCGTCCGCCGGGAGTGCCGGCGCCGGGCGAATGGGGACCGCAGGCCGAAAAGGCCGCAGGGGACGGTGAGTGACGCGATGCCGCTCTGGCTCGACTTGGCGATCCGGCTCGCAGCCGTGCTCGGCGCGTTCCTGGTGCTCCCGCTGCTGGTGGGGCAGGCCGAGCACAAGGTCATGGCGCACATGCAGGGACGGCTGGGGCCGATGTACGCCGGCGCGTACCACGGCTGGGCGCAGCTTGTCGCCGACGGCGTGAAGTTCGTCCAAAAGGAACAGATCACGCCGCGCGCGGCCGACCGTCCGGTTTTCAAGCTGGCGCCTGTGGTGGCGTTGATCCCGTACCTGGTGGCGCTGCTGCTGATTCCGTTGGGGCCGAACGATTTGGTGGCGCAGCCGCTGGACATGGGCCTGTTCGTCGTGCTGGCGATCGTCGGCGTGGGAATCCTGTCCGTCCTCATGGCCGGGTGGGCGAGCGCCAACAAGTACACGCTGATCGGGGCGATGCGCGCCGCCGCGCAGCTGCTGGCCTACGAGCTGCCGTTCGTGCTTGCCGCGGTGAGCGTGGCGATGGCCGCCGGCACCCTTTCGCTCGGGGGCATCGTCGAGGAGTGGCGGCCGTGGTGGCTGCTGTGGCAGGCCCCGGCGGCGGCGGTGTTCTTCATCGCCGGCCTCGCCGAGATCAAGCGTCCGCCGTTCGACGCGCCGATCGCCGACACCGAGCTGGTCTTCGGGTACAAGACCGAGTACACCGGCCTGCGCTTCGCGTTTTTCATGCTCGCCGAGTACGTGGGCATCGTCGTGATCTCGGCGCTGACGACCGTGCTGTTCCTGGGCGGGTGGCGCGGGCCGTTCCTGTCCGAGGAGCTCGGCTGGCTGTGGACGCTGCTCAAGGTCGGCGCACTGTCGTTTGTGATCATATGGCTGCGGGTGACGTTCCCGCGGATGCGCGTCGACCAGCTGCAGAAGCTGTGCTGGAAGGTGCTGGTGCCGGTGGCGCTGGCGCAGCTGGTGCTGACCGCGACGGTGCGAGTGCTGCTGTGAGCTCGCGGGTCGTCGACTCGCCGCGTCGAGTGACGATCCTCTTTGGGTTTTCCACATCGCGGCGGTTATCCACAGGTTGCGCGAATTGGCTGGCCGAGAGCGTTCCCAGATCTATAGGCTGAAGCCATCGGGGAGGAGGTTGGAGGCCCCCAGTCGGGGCGCACGTATATGTGCGACATCCTCCCGAGGGACAGATGGGCGACGAGGTGAAGTTTCAGGTTCTGGGTCCGTTGCGCGTCACGGGCGCCGAGGGCGACGTGGTGCTGCGGGGGCGCAGCGGCCGGCTGCTGCTGGCGACCCTGCTCGCCCGCGCCGACCGCGCCACGCCCCGGGACGTGCTGTCCGAGGCGATCCAGGACGGCCGCGCCGTCCCGCCCTCGGCCCAGACCATGCGCTGGCACGTGCACCAGCTGCGGCGGCTGCTCGGCGAGCCCGACCTGATCGTGTACGACGAATTCGGCTACCGGCTGCGCGCGGCGCCCGGGGCGGTCGACTCCGTCGAGTTCGAAGCGCTGCTCGCACAGGGCGCCGCCGCGCGCAAGGCCGGCCGCCTCAACCAGGCAGCCGAGCTCCTCGAGTCCGCGCTGGCGCTGTGGCGCGGCGAGGCCTATGAGGAGCTGGCCGACGCCGGGTCGCTGCGCGAGGAGGCGACGCGCCTGGAGCGGCTGCGCCTGGACGCCCAGGAGCAGCGGTGCGCGGTGCGGCTGGAGCTGGGGGACCACGAGACGCTCGTCTCCGAGCTGGGCGAGCTGACGGCGCGGCACCCCGCGCACGAGAAGTTCCGGGCGCAGCTGATGCTGGCGCTGTACCGCTGCGGGCGGCAGGCGGACGCGCTCGAAGCGTTCCGAGAGGGCCGCGAGCACCTGGCCGAGGAGTACGGGCTCGACCCGGGGTCGGGCCTGCGCGAACTGGAAAAGGCCATCCTCGTCGCCGATCCGGCGCTGGAGCTCGACGCCCGGACGCCCGCCGCCCCGGCGCCGGCGCCGGCGAGACTCGTCCCGGCCGAACTGCCCGCCGACGTCGCGGCGTTCACCGGACGATCCGCCGAGATCGCCGAGCTCGACGCGGCGCTGGACGGCGGCGCCGAGTCGCTGACGATCTCGGCGATCAGCGGCGGCGGGGGAATCGGCAAGTCGGCGCTGGCGATCCGACTGGCGCACCGCGTCGCCGACAGATTCGCCGACGGGCAGCTTTACCTCAACCTGCACGGCGCCACTCCCGACGTCAAGCCGATGGAGCCCGCCGAGGCGCTGGGACGTCTGCTGCGGTCGCTCGGCGCGTCCGACGCCGCCGACGCCGGGCGCGACGTCGAAGAGCTGGCCGCCAAGTGGCGCACGGCCACGGCCGGGCGGCGGCTGCTGATTCTGCTCGACGACGCGCGCGACGTCGCGCAGCTGCGGCCGCTGCTGCCGGGCAGCCCCACGTGCGCGGTCCTGATCACCAGCCGCAGATCGCTGACGTCGCTTGGCGACGCGACCTGCCTGCGGCTGGACGCGCTGCCGCGCGCCGAGGCGTTGACGCTGCTGTGGCGGCTGCTTGGCGACGCGCGTGCGCAGGCGGCGCCGGACGCCGCCGAAGAGCTGGTGAGGCTGTGCGACGGCATGCCGCTGGCGCTGCGAGTCGCCGCCGCCCGTCTCAATGAGAGGCCGAAGTGGACGATACCTGGGCTTGTCGGCAGGCTCGCCGACGAGACCCGTCGCCTCGGCGAGCTGGCCGCCGCCGACGTCGCGGTCCGCAGCGCCTTCGCCGTCAGCTACAGCGACCTCGCCGGCGACGACGCCGGCCGGCAGGCGGCCAGGATGTTCCGGATGCTTGGTCTGCATCACGGCGCCGACATCAGCGTCCCGATCGCCGCGGCGCTGGCGGACGTGTCGGACGAGCGCGCCGAAGCGCAGCTCGACGTCCTCGCCGACGCGCGGCTGGCCGAATGCGAAGTCCCCGGCCGCTACCGGCTGCACGACCTGTTGCGGCTGTTCGCCCGCGAGCGCGCCGACGCCGAAGAAACCCTCGAAGCGCGCCAGTCGGCGACGCGACGCATGCTCCACCGCTACCTCGCCACCGCCCGCGCGTGCACGGACATCGTGATTCCGAACCTGAAGGGTTTCCGGAAGTCGGGGCCGCGGGAGCTGGTGCGGGGCCCGATCCCGGTGGAGTCGGCACAGCGGGCCGTGGAGTGGGTGCGCGCGGAGACGGCCAACATCGCCGCGGTGTGCCGCGCGCTGCCCGCCGACGCGGAGGCCGCCGACGCGGAGGCCGCCGGAATCGCGGTGGGCCTGAGCTCGGCCTTGCGGCTGCTCAGCTGGCAGTACGGGGACTGCCGCAGTGCGCACGAGCTGTGCCAAATCGCCCTCGAACTCGCCGCCGCCAGCGGCGACGACTGGCTCCAATACACCACGCACGTCGACTTGGTGGCGATCCTGAAGCGGGAAGGCATGCCGCAGGAAGCCTATGAACACGCGCTGAGCGCGTTGCGGGTGAAGCGCAGGATGAACGACGACGTGATCTCGGGTCCGCTGTGCGACCTGGCGACCGTGACCCGCCAGCTCGGGCGCCTCGAGGAAGCCGCGGACTACGCCGAACAGGCGCTGGAAAGCGCCCGCCGCGAGGGCGAACCCATGAACGAGTCCGTGATCCTGGTCAACCAGGGGCTGATCCACGCCGCCGCCGGGCGCGTCGACGCCGCCGTGGCCGCGCTGCGGGAAGCCGCCGAGATCGCGCGAGCCGCCGGCGTGCAGTTCAACTAC
>JBOGDN010000633.1:0-2134 GCA_050742995.1 Stackebrandtia sp.
GACGGGGTCAGCAGCAGGCCCCTGCCGCGAAGGTCGTCGGTGCGGTCAGCGTGGCGCTGCTCGACCAGCAGCCGGTCGTCCCGCCAGAACACCCCGGGATGCAGATCGGCGAAGAGTCGCGCCACGCCGCCGTCGGCCAAAAGCCGCGCCCGATGCAAGATGTCGCCGTCGCACAGCGTCTTCAGTCGCGGCCAGTACGGCGCCAGCGCGACGTTCCAGTAATCGGCGATGACTTCGGACAGATAGGCCAGAGCCCGATCGGAATCGTCGTAGAACGCCGACAGCCGCGCCGAGCGCGGACCGGCCAGCATGTCCAGGCCCGCGCGAACCGCCTGGTGCGGCGTGGTGCGCATGGCGGCCAGCTCGGTGCTCAGCTCGGGCGCGGTGACAGCCGGCGGCGGCGCGATGAACGCCGGGATGACTCGCGTGGGAACCGGGGCCAGCTCCGACAGCAGCGAAAAATCGACTCCGGAGGCGGCCACGCGCTAGCGCGCCTGCGTCGCCCAAGGCCGATGCGCCGGATATTCGCCGGGATTCTTCAGGATCCGGACGCTGGCGACCGTCTCCCACAGCGGCGAATAGGCGAATCGCGTCAAGGCCACGTCCTGCGCGGAGAACTCCAGCTTCAGCATGTCCGCTCCCGAATGATTTAGCCAGAGCTAAATCTTTAGCACTCCTCGGCCGACGCAGGCAAGGTTTGCGGCGGCGCGAGAACCGTTCGAACCCTCAATAGCAGAAGGAGCTGTTTGTTCGCATGTCTGTCGATCTCACTTTCACACTCGGCGGCGACACGCCGGTGCACCGGCTCGGCTTCGGCGCGATGCGCCTGACCGGCTGGGACTGGCCAACGCTGTCCGAACGCGCTCACGGCGCGGCGGTGGCCCGACGCGCCGTGGAGCTGGGAGTCACCTTCGTCGACACCGCCGACTCCTATTGCCTGGGCGCCAACGAAGAGCTGCTCGCCGAGGCGCTTCGCCCCTATCCCGACGAGCTGACGATCGCCACCAAGGCCGGGCAGTCGCGTCCGGGCGGCCAGTGGCGGCCGCTGGGGCGTCCGGAGTACCTCAAACAACAGGCCGAGCTGAGCCTGCGGCGGTTGAAGGTCGACCGGATCGACCTGTTCCAGCTGCACCGCGTCGACCCGCAGGTTCCCTTCGACGACCAGATCGGCGCGCTCAAAGAACTGCGGGACGAGGGAAAGATCCGGCACGTCGGTCTGTCAGAGGTGACGGTCGAACAAATCGAGCGCGCCAGGCGGATCGTCGACGTCGCCGGAGTCCAGAATCTGTACAACCTGACCGACCGTCGACACGAGGACGTGGTCGACTGCTGCGAGCGGAACGGCATCGCGTTCATCACCTGGCTGCCCATCGCCGGCGGCGCTCATGCCACGCGCGACGGCGTCCTCGCCGAGGTCGCCGAGGAGCTGGACGCCACGCCGGTGCAAGCGGCGCTGGCCTGGCAGCTGCACCGCTCCCACGTCGTCGTTCCGATCCCCGGCACCCGATCCGTCGCCCACCTGGAGGAAAACGCGGCCGCCGCGCAGTTGAAGCTCACGCCCGAGCACATGGCCAGGCTGGGCGGCCTCTCCTGACCTCCTCCCCCGACGCGTCAGCTTTGGAGTCTGCGTCGCACGTCGTCGAGCAGGACGTCCAACAGGCTTGCCAACTCGTCGCGCCTGCCGGGAGCCAGACCGGAAAGCAGCTCGCTTTCTCTGGACAGCATCTTTTCCACCGTGGACTCGGCGAGCGCGTGGCCGGCGTCGGTCAGCTCCACCAGCACCGTGCGGCCGCCTTCGTCAGGTCTGCGGCGCCTCACCAGGCCTTCGCGTTCGGCACGAGCCACGCGCTGGGAGATCGCTCCGGCGGTGACGAGGGTGCGCTGTCCCAGCTGGCGCGTGGACAGCGTGTAAGGCGCTCCGCTGCGCCGCAGGGTGTTCAGCAGGTCGACCGTGGCGGCGTCGACTCCGGCGCGCGCGAGCACCCTGCGGCGGTCGTCGGCCAGCAGCTTCGCCAGCCGCCACAGCGGCGTCACCACCGCGATGGACTCCGTGGGCACGCCGGGCAGCTCGCGTTTCCACGCGGCGGCGATGTCGGCGGCCGGGTGGGTCGCCGGCTCGTCCAGCGGGTAGGAG
>JBOGDN010000634.1:0-2449 GCA_050742995.1 Stackebrandtia sp.
ACCCCGGCCGGTCGACGTGGACCTGTCGGAGCTGGTGCGCGAGGAGATCGCGCGCAGGGCCGCCGCCGACCGCATCCCCGTGCGCGTGACCGTCGCCGAGGACGTGACGATCGCCGCCGTGCGCACCCACGTGACGCGCGTGCTGACCAACCTGCTCGACAACGCCCAGCGCCACGCGCGCGACGAGGTGACGGTCGAGCTGGCCGCCGAGCCCGGGGGCGGGGCGCGGCTGAGCGTCGGCGACGACGGTCCCGGAATCCCGCAAGCCGAGCGTGAGCGGGTGTTCGACCGCTTCGTGCGGCTCGACGAAGCCCGCAGCCGCGACGCCGGCGGGGCCGGGATGGGTCTGGCGATCGTGCGCGAAGTCGTCACTGCGCACGGCGGGCGGATCCGCGTCGACACCGCGCCCGCCGGCGGCACCCTGATCGTCGTCGTCCTGCCCGGCCGCCTTAACACACGGTGAAATTCGCTTGACACGGTGTGCGGCGCCAGATGGAATGAAGCCAAGCTCTGCTGGGCGGTCTGCCCCCGGATGGGGTGGGGCAGGTCCTCTATAGCGTCAGCTGTGCGGGTTTGGCCAGACGCGGCGCGCGGGGGCGTGTTTGTTCTAGTGTGGCTGTGTCCGCATTGGTTTTCGAAGCTGTGACGGGTGGGGTTGAATTGTGCTGCTGGGACGCCGCGCCGGCGCAGCCGTGCGCGAACACAGTGTTGGCGTGTCACCTGATCCCGCTGCGACAGAGGCGATCTGTTAAATATTGCCTGTGAATTCGCAAGCGCAAAGCGCTTCTCGTACCGGCCGCGTGCTGGAAAACTTCAGAATCACCCCTACGCTGGCCGCGCTCATCGGGCTGTTGTGCGGCCTGCTGGCGCCCGCGGTGGCTCTGCAAGGCGAGTCGTGGATTCTCGCGGGCGCCTTCCTGGTGCTGCTCACCCTGGTGTGCGACCGGCTGTACCCCGTGGCGGCGCGCATCCGAGCGCCGGGACGCCGCAGCCTGGTTTTCGTCCCGCTGGCCTCCCGCCTGACCGAGCTGGCATGGCTGTTCGGCTTCTGGAAACTGGGCGTGCCCGGCGAGGTCGTCGTCGCCGCGGGCGCGCTGGCCTTCACACACGAATACGTCAAAGCGCGCGGCTTCGTGGCCGGTCTGCGCGAGATCGGGATCTCGACGCTTGGCGAACGGTCGGTGCGGGCGTCGACGACGCTTGCCGGATTCGGCGTCGCCGGCGTCGTGGCGCTGAACGGGTCGTCCTTGGCCGGCGACCTCGTCGTCGGCGTGCTCACCGTCGCGGCGACCGCCTGGCTGCTGCTCGGCGTGCTCGGCATGCTCCAGGTGCTGATCGTCGTGTCCGCGGCGCTGCGCGAGCAGGACTGAACCCGCACCCCCCACCGGCGACGGCCAGTCCGCGAAAGGCGGAAAATTTTCGAACAAATATCCGATAACGCTTGCGTTTTTGTCGCAGGCGGGGCATATTATCGAAGTGTTCGAACGGACGTTCGCACGATCGACTGTTCGAACCCGGGAAGGAGCCGTTGTCCGTCTTCCCACACCGACCCCGGACGGGCGGCGGCTCCGACCAAGCATTGAGACATCGCCACAGAGGGGAAGCACATGTTGGCGACCACCACCGTCGCGGAGCCGGTCGTGCCCGCGCGCCGAGAACCGCCCGACGCCGCACCGCCCGGCTCGTCCCCGTCCGACGACGGACGGCCGGCCATACCGGCGCAGAGCATGCCCAACCGATCTCCGCTCGAGCTGCTGATCCTGGCCCGTCAAGGCCTGGCGGAGGCGGCCGAGGAGCCTCATGACGGCCCTCGCTACGCCACCGCGCACCTGGCGGCGCTGCGCGCCGCCGCCGCGGTGCTGGCGATTCGCGCCCGTCCGGTCGCCAGGCAGCGCAGCCAGGTGACGAACGTGTGGCGGCTGCTGGTCCAGGTGGCGCCGGAACTGCGCGAATGGGCGGAGTTCTTCGCCGCCACCGCGCGCAAACGCAGCCTCGCCCAGTCGGGCGTCTCGCAGGTGGTCACCCCCCGCGAGGCCGACGACCTGCTTCGCGACGCCGACCATTTCGTCTGCGTGGTGACGGATCTGCTCGGCCTGCGCTGAAAGCCGGCTCGCGGGCGAGCTCCCCAACCCTCGCACCCGCGGGCAAGCCGTCGTCGGCCGGTCGCGCTTCCTGCCATTTGCGCGGCCGCACTCTCGACAGCGGCGTTACGGGCCCCGATTCGCCGAGGTGATCGGCGAGTCGGGGCCCGATTCTTGTCTTGACTCAGCAACCGCCGCAGTTGTAATACGTGACGTCCCAGTGGTTGCTTTCCTTGTAGTAGATATTGCCCGAACGCGACTGCCACTTGTTTCCGCCGATGTAGGCGAAGTGGTTTTGGATGTAGCCGTCCAGGCAGCCTTCGAACCTGAAGTCGAGCTTGTAGCCGTTCCAGTGGCTGTAGGTGCCG
>JBOGDN010000635.1:0-3333 GCA_050742995.1 Stackebrandtia sp.
CGGCCGAGCGGGCCGACAGGCCGGCGTACGACGAGGCGGTGTCGTCCTACGCTGGCCTGGGTCAGGAGGACCTGCGGGCCGCCGCCCTGGCGGCGCTGCGGGAGCGGCCCGCGAGCGCGTTACCGGGTGCGCAGCGGCAGGGTCCGCGGGCCGGTGAAAGCCGGCAGCTCCAGGAACGTCGGCGGGTCGTCCGGGTCGGTCGCCAGCTTCGGGAACCGGTCGAGCACTAGGTTCAGCGCGATCCGGCCCTCCAGCCGCGCCAGGCCCGCGCCGAGACAGAAGTGGACGCCCCGCCCGAAGCCGAGGTGGGCGTTGGACTGCCGGCTCGGGTCGAACTCGTGCGGACGGTCGAACTGGCGCGGGTCTCGGTTCGCCGCCGACAGCCACACCTGGACCAGCTGGTCTTTTGGAATGCGCCGCCCGGCGACATCCACATCGGAGCTTGTCGCCCGGATCCCCATGGCGACGGGGCTGAGGAAGCGCAGCGACTCCTCGATCACGGCGGGAACCTCGTCCCGGTCGGCGCGCACTCGCGCCGCGTGCTCCGGATAGGCGTCCAGACACAGCAGGGTGTTGCCGAGCAGCATCGTGGTGGTGATGAACCCGGCCGCCAGCAGCAGCCCGGCGAAGTTCACCACCTGGGCGTCGCTCAGCCGGTCTCCGTCGACCTCCGCCTCGACCAGCCGGGTCAGCAGGTCCTCGCGCGGCCGCTTTCTGCGCTTGGCGGTCTGTTCGCCCATGTACCCGTAGAAGGCTTGCGCCGCCTCCATTTCGGCGTCGTCCACTTTAATCTCGGCGACGCCGCCCTCGATCTGTGCGCTTATGCCCAGGATCTTGAGCACCATGTCCTGGAACAGGTCGCGGTCGTCGACGGGAACGCCCAGCAACTCGGCGATGACGATCACCGGCATCGGGTAGGCGAGGTCGCCCACCATCTCGAACCGGTCGGCGTCGACCGCGTCGAGCAGTTCGCCGCCGATCTGCCGGATCCGCGGCTCCAGATCTGCCACGGTTTTCGGGGAGAACGCGCCGACGACGAGCTTGCGCAGCTTCCGGTGCGAATCGCCGTCCGTTTGGGTCAGATCGCCGTCGGCGAACATCAGGGCTTCGGGAGGGAAGAATCGCGTCGCGTCTGAGCTGAACGTCTCCGGATCGGCAAGGATCTCAAGCGTCTCCCGGTAGCCGTACACATTCCACATTCCGGTCTTCTCGTCGTGCCGGACTACGGCTTCGGGTTCGCGGCCCCGCAGCCAGAAGTGGTCGGGGTGGATTCCCCACCGGTCGGCGAGATTGGCGGCTTGCTCATTCATCGGATGTTCCTTTCAGGGTGTGTCAGCGGATCGGGTCGCGGTTGAAGAGCTTTTTCGCCCAGAGGTACCCGGCAAGCGCGATGACGGCGCTCCAGCCGACGGCGAACATCCAGCTGTCGCCGATCTCAGTGCCGAACAGCAGCCCGCGAAGCGTCTCGATGACGGGCGTGAACGGCTGGTACTCGGCGAACCAGCGCAGCCCGGCCGGCATCGAGTCCGTGGGAACGAACCCGCTGCCCAGGAACGGCAGCAGCACCATGGGCATGGGAAGGTTGCTTGCGGTCTCGACGCTCTTGGTCACCAAACCGAGCGCCACCGAAAACCAGATGAGAGCGAAGGCGATCATGGCCAGGACGCCGGTCGCGGCGATCCACTCGACAAGACCGGCGGCAGGCCGGAATCCGACGAGCAGCGCGATCCCGACGACGATCGCCATGCTGAACAGCGTCTGGAAGAGGCTGCCGACGACGTGCCCGGTCAGCACCGAGACGCGGGCGATGTCCATAGTGCGGAATCGGGCGATGATGCCTTCGGTCATGTCCATGGCGACCGATATCGCCGTGCCCTGGGCCGCCGCTGCCACGGTCATCAGGATGATCCCGGGCGCCACGTAGTTGACGTACTCGGCGCGGCCGCCGGCGCCGCCGATCCCGTCGCCGAGCGTGCCGCCGAAGACGTAGACGAACAGCAGCAGGAAGACGACGGGCATGCCGGCGAGCATCAGCGTCATGGACGGGTAGCGCAGCATGTGCCGAAACTGGCGCCGCAGCATCGTCGCCGAGTCGGTCACCGCATATGTCAGCGTGGTCATCGCGCGGTCTCCTTGGTCTGGTCGGCGCGTCCGGTGAGTGCGAAGAAAACGTCGTCGAGATCGGGCGTGTGAATGGACAGGTCCTCGACCTCTATCGACTCGGCGTCGAGCTTGTCGATCAGGTCGCGCAGGGACTTGACGCCGCCGTCGCCGGGGACCTGCAACGTCAGCTCTTCGGCGTCGCGCGACATCTCGCCGAGCAGCCGCGCGGCCGCCTCGAGCGAGCGCGGGTCGGCGAACCGCAGGCTGACGTGACCGCCGGGGATCATGCGTTTGAGCTCGCCGGCGCTGCCTTCGGCGACCAGCTTCCCGTGGTCGAGCAGGGCGATCCGGTCGGCGAGCTGGTCGGCCTCCTCCAGGTATTGCGTGGTGAGGAGGATCGTGACGCCGTCGGCGGCGAGGTCGCGGACGATCTGCCACATGGCGCGCCGGCTGCGCGGGTCGAGCCCGGTGGTCGGCTCGTCGAGGAACACGATGCGCGGCCGGCCGACAAGACCCATGGCGAGATCGAGCCGGCGCCGCATGCCGCCGGAATAGGTCGCCGCCAGCTTCTTGCCCGCGTCCGCCAGGTCGAACTGGTCGAGCAGCGCGGCCGCCCGCCTCCTGCCCTCGGCTTTGCCGAGGCGGTGCAGGTCGGCCATCAAGATCAGGTTCTCCGCGCCGGTGAGCAGGTTGTCCACGGCCGAGAACTGGCCGGTGACGCCGATGGCGGCGCGGACCGCGTCGGGCTCGCGGGACAGATCATGACCGGCGACGCGCAGTTCTCCCGCGTCGGCGCCGATCAGCGTGGACAGTATCTGCACGGCCGTGGTCTTGCCGGCGCCGTTGGGGCCGAGCAGCGCGAAAACCGTTCCCTCGGCGACATGCAGGTCGATGCCGTCGAGCACCACCAGATCGCCGAACGACTTGCGCAGCCCTTTCGCCGCGATCGCCGCTTGAGGCGGACTGTTCGTCATGGTTCCTCCTCCTCGCCGCGACGCCGACGGTCGCGACGTCGCAAGCGTGCGGGAGGTCGGATTTACCGCGGTTTCATTGCGGTTTCACTCGGCTGCGTCCGGCGCCAGGCCCAGACCAGCAAGGCGACGACGCCGGCCATGAAGACGGCGTTGGAGGCGTATTTGCCGACGTAGTCGTCGTCGCCCACCGGCGGAACCGCGAAGGCCATCGCCGCGTTGACCAGCAGCGGGGCGCCGGCGACGGCCAGCACGTGCA
>JBOGDN010000636.1:0-2039 GCA_050742995.1 Stackebrandtia sp.
CGCCTCCGGCGAGCACGCGCCGGGCAGGAGGGAGCCGGTCGCGTCGCTTGCCGCCGCCCACCACCTGATGCTCGGCCACGGCCTGGCGACCGAGGCGATCCACGCCCGAAGCGCCTCAAGCCACGTCGGCGTCGGTTTGAACTTCTATCCGACCTACCCCGCCAGCGCCGCCGCCGCCGACCTCGACGCAGCCCGACGCATCGACGGCATGCAGAACCGGTTGTTCGCCGACGCGATCTTCAAGGGCGGATATCCCAGCGACGTTCTTGAGGACCTGTCGGCGATCTCAGACCTGAAATTCATCCGCGACGCCGACGCCGCGGTGATCTCCGCGCCCACCGACATGCTGTGCGTCAACTACTACAGCCGTTACACGGTCACCGGTCGGCGCGGCGGTCAGGCGTCGGCCTCGGCGGCGCCGGTCGACGCGGGCTCGCCGTGGCCCGCCAACGAGCACGTCGGCTTCGTCGACAGCGGGCTGGAGACGACGGGCATGTCCTGGGAGATCGACCCCGACGGACTACGCGCCCAGCTGGTGCGGCTTTCGCGCGACTACCCCGGCGTGCCGCTTGTGGTCACCGAGAACGGCTCGGCCTTCGACGACGAAGTGGAGGCCGACGCCGTCCACGACGTAGAACGCCGGGACTATCTCGCCTCGCATCTGGACGCCTGCGCGGCGGCGCTGGCGGAGGGCGCCCCGCTGCGCGGGTACTTCACCTGGTCGCTGATGGACAACTTCGAGTGGGCGTGGGGGTATACGAAACGTTTCGGGATCGTCCACGTCGACTTCGACACGCAGCGCAGAATCGTCAAAGACAGCGGCCGCTGGTACGCCGAGGAGATCACACGGAATACTCGAGGGTTGTCCGGCAGACTGTAAACGCGGCCGCCCGCCGCCACCTCGACTAGGGGGAACCGTGAAGAACACCGACAGTTCGGCGCCGACGCTCGACATGGTGGCCGCGCTCGCCGGAGTCGGCCGCGGCACGGTCTCGCGTGTCATCAACGGCTCGGCGCAGGTCAGCGAGCGGGCGCGGCAGGCCGTCAACGAGGCCGTCGCCGAGTTGGGCTACGTGCCCAACCAGGCCGCCCGCGCGCTGGTGACTCGGCGCACGGACACCGTCGCGTTGGTGATCTCGGAGTCGGCCGACCGACTGTGGGGCGAACCGTACTTCGCCGGCGTCATCCGGGGCATCAACCGGCAGCTGTCCGAAAGCGGCTTTCGGCTGATGTTCACGCTGGCGTCCTCGCGCGAGGAGCGGGAGCGCCTCGAGCCGTATCTGCTCAGCCGGCACGTGGACGGAGTGCTGCTGATCTCGCTGCACGGCGAGGACCCGATGCCGAAGCACCTGCGCGACTCCGGGATGCCGGTGGTGCTGTGCGGAGCGCCGGTGAGCGGCCTTCGGGTTCCGTACGTCGACAGCGACAACCGCGGCGGCGCGCGGCTGGCGACCGAGCACCTGAAGGCCGCCGGCCGCCGCAAGATCGCGATGGTCGCCGGCCCGCAGGACATGGCCGTCGGGCGCGACCGTCTCGCCGGCTACCGGGACGTGCTGCGCGAGGCCGGCGCCGCCGAGGCGTCGGAGCTGATCGAAATCGGCGACTTCAGCGAGGCCAGCGGCCTTTCCGCCACGCGGGCGCTGCTGGAACGCACCCCCGACCTCGACGCGGTGTTCTGCGCCTCGGACCCGATGGCCTTCGGCGCGCTGCGGGCGCTGCGGGAGCACGGCCGCCGCGTGCCCGACGACGTGGCGGTGGTCGGTTTCGACGACTCCCCCCTCGCCGAGCACACCGATCCCCCGCTGACCACGGTGCACCAGCCGGTGGAGTCGATGGGCCGCGAGATGTCGCGGCTGCTGGTGGCCCAGATCCGCGGCGAGAAACCCGACCCGCCCACGTCGATCCTCGGCACCCGCCTCGTCATCCGCACCTCCAGCTAACCTCTCACCAGGTGAAATAACCGCTTGACAGCATTCGATCGCATAAGGTGAGATGAGGAGGCTCCGCTTAGGGTGGTCTGCCCCCGGATGGGGTGGGGC
>JBOGDN010000637.1:0-9679 GCA_050742995.1 Stackebrandtia sp.
CAGCAATGTGCGCGACGACAGCGAGCCGGCGCAGGCGAAAAGGTGATGAATCGAGTTGCCATAGGGGACTGTGGGCGCCAGCACCATCTCGCGGGACGTGGTGCTGGCCTCGATGCCGGCTGCCGCCGTCGCCTCGGCCAGCGCCGCGTCGGTTCCCAACGGCAGCGACGGGCCGTGCTGCTCGACGGCGCCGACCGGCAGCACCAGCACCGCCTCGGGCGCCAGCCGCGCGACCTGCTCCCGGTCGAGAGCGGCCAGTCGCCGAAACCTTCGTACGGACATCGATCCCGTCGCCTCCTCGCCTGGGCCGTTCGGGGAGCTACTCGGGGTCTTCCGGGGGAGCCTCGCCGTCGAACTCGTCGATGATCTTAGTCAGCGCGCTGCGAAGGCAGCGGCGTTCGTCGTCGGTCAGCAGCGTGTCGATCCGCCGCTCAAGCGTGTGTCGCTGGCCTTCGACGTCGCCGCGGATCGACCGGGCCTGGTCGGTCAGGTACACCCGCACCAGCCGGCGATCCGTTTCGTCGCGTCGTCTGGTCAGCAGCCCGCTGGCCTCCATGCGCGTCGCGGCCTTGACCATCGTCGGCGTGGCCACGTGCAGCCGCGCGGCCAGTTCCCCGGGGGTGAGTCCGTCGGTCTCCCACAGCGCCTCAAGGACCAGGTTCTGACCGAGGCGCACGCCGTGCCGGCGCAAGTCCACGTCGACGACGCCGCGCAGCAGCTTGGAGGCGCGGGTGAACAGCCTGAGGAACTCGTCGGTCATCACATGAGTCTAGAAGCGGCGTTAGACGTCGATCGATTATTCGGGTACCGTACTCGCTAGCCGGCTAATGACTAGCCGGCTAGCGAGAATATTCGGCAACCTCACCGGAAGGAAATCGACAATGATCCTGGTAACCGGCGGACTCGGCTTCATCGGCGCACACACCGTCCGAGCCCTGCTAGATCTCGGCGAGTCATGTGTGGTCGCCCAGCGCAACGTGACGCGCCGCCCCGCGCTCTTCGCCGACGAGATCGGCAAGCGGGTGCACCTCGAGCAGCTGGACGTCACCGATCTTCCCGCGCTTCTGGAGCTCGGCGAGCGATACGACGTCACGGGCATCGTGCACCTTGCCGCAGCTCACCTGAGTGGCCTCGACCCCGTCGACGAGCTGCGTGTGAACACCGCCGGCCTGCTCAACATGTTTCAGGCGGCCCGAGACTGGCGAGTGCGCCGCATCGGCGTCGCCAGCACGATCGGGGTGTACATCGGCGCGGCGGGCAGCAGGTGGCGGGAGGACGTGCCGCTTCCGGCGCCCAGTTTCCACGCGATCCCGGCGGTCAAGAAGAGTGCGGAAATCCTTGGCTCCTATGTCGAGTCCAGCCTGGGAGTCGAGGTGGTCTGCCTTCGCATCGGCGCGATCTGGGGCCCCCTGGGACACAAGGGATCGCCCTTCATCGCCATCACCGATCTGGTACACGCCGCGCTCGCCGGCGCCGAGCCCGACTTGTCGGCGTATGGACCCGTCTACGCCGAAAACGGCGGCGATCTGTGCTACGCCAAGGACTGCGGCCGGGCAATCGCGACGCTGCAGCTGGCCGACGATCTCCCCCACCGCACCTACAACATCTCTTCTGGACTCAACGTGACGAATGACGAAGTGGTCGCCGCGATAGCCAAAACCCTGCCCGAGGCGAAGATCGACATTCGCGAAGGACGCAACCCCGACGGTCCGGCCGAGAACCTCTGCCTTGACATCACGCGACTGCGCGAGGACACCGGCTTCTCCCCCGCCTACGACCTGGAAAGCGCCGTCGCCGACTACGTCGACTGGCTGCGATCCGGCAACGAGATTTAGCCGTCGGCGTCGCGGAACGGGAAGTGCCGCCCCTGCTCGTATTCGGGCAGGGGCTGGTACGCGTTGACGCCCTGCTCGCCGCGCAGCCAGAACGCGCTGGGGTAAGGCTGCTCGTCGCCGGTGATCCGAGTCGAGGTCGGAATGTAGCGAATGGTCAGTCCGCAGCGGCGACGAGGCGAGGTGTTGGCGTTGCTGCCGTGCACGATGTTGGGGTGATGGACCTCGACGTCGCCGGGGCGCAGCACCATGTCGACCGCGCGCGACTCGTCCACCGACACCGCGATCTCGCGACCGAGCACGTTGTCGACGTCGGCGGCTTCGCGTGTCGCGGCGGTCTCCATCGTGTGGCTGCCGGGGATGAGACGCACGCACCCGTTTTCGGGCGTCGAGTGGTCGACCGCCAGCCACAGGGTGACGACCTCCATCGGCTCAAGCGGCCAGAAGGCGGCGTCTTGATGCCACAACACCGGCTGGCCCGAAAACGGCGGCTTGCTGATGTAGTGAGAGGCGAACAGCGCGACGTTCGGACCGACGAACATCTGCGCGACGTCGACGAGGCGATCGTCGGAGACCAGTCGAATCCAGAAAGGATCATCCTTGAGGAACTCATGCCCCAGCTGTTCTGGACGCACGTCCGGATGTTTGCGCTGCAGCCACGTCACGTGGTCGCCGGCCTCGGCGATCAGATCCTCGTCGATCACGTCTCGGAAGATCGCATAACCGTCGCGGGCGTACCGCTTGAGAATGCTCGCCTGGTCGAGCGTCGCGCCTGCCATGCAGACACGCTAAACGAAAGCCGCCTAGGAGTCGCGGCGGACGGGTTGTGACGCGTCGGAATCGTCGCGTTTGACGACCAGCCCGCGGATCGCCCACCCGGCGGCGACGACGAAACCGCCCACAACGGCGACGGCTCCGACGCCGGGAACGGAAAGCACGCCCATTGTCGCGACCGCGGCGCCGACGGCGAGCGTGGCGACGAGCATGACGGCGTTGTAGGTGCTGGGGTTCGCAGTTGTCTTCATAGCTGTCGAGCATGCGGCGGGGCGACGCCTTTGCCTATTCGTCGGCAGAGCGAATCTGGGCTCCAACGACAGTTGGATAGTCGGCACTCGGCGAATCCGGGATACTGCATCGAGTGACGGAAGCCGTAAATCGCGTTTCGGCGGACCCGGGACGCCACGAGTGGCAGCGCGCCGTGCCCGGCTGGCATCTGACGTTCGGCGTCATGGCCGCGGTCACCGCGTCCCTGATCGCGGCGGACGACTCGCTGTCCGGGCCGCGAAGGTGGGGAGGCCTTGCGGTCTTGGCGGCGCTGGCGCTCTGGTACCTCGGCGTCGGCATGCGTGCGCTGCACCGCGGGCCCGGCCGTCTCGGAGCGACGTATCTGGCGCTGGCGATTCCGTTGACCGTGGGGCTGTTCGCCCTGTCTCCGATCGGGTCGGTCATGTTGTTCATGCTGTACCCGCACATCTGGGCGCTGCTCGTCAAGCGGCAGACCCTCGCCGTCACCGCGATCACGACGGCCGGCACGGCGGCGGCGATGCTGACGATGACCGACGCGTCGGCGGGCGGCATGTGGGGAGTCGCGGCGTGGAGCGGGGCCGCACTCGCGTTCGCCTTCGCGCTGGGACTGTGGATCACCAGAATCATCGAGCAGAGCCGGCAGCGCGCCGAACTGGTCTCGGAGTTGAGCGCGGCTCGCGCGCAGCTCGCCGAAGTCAGCCGTCGAGCGGGCGTGGCGGCCGAACGCGAACGGCTGGCCCGCGACATCCACGACACGCTCGCCCAGGGCTTCGCCGGGGTGGTGCTGCTTGTGGAAGCGGCGGCGTCGGACGTCGGCCGCGACGACGAGGCTGCCCGGCGACGCCTGGAACGGGCCGGAGAGATCGCCCGCGAGAACCTCACCGAGGCGCGTCTGCTCGTCGAGGCGCTGACGCCGGCCGCGCTGAGCGAGGCGTCGCTGCCGGACGCGCTGCGGCGGATGCTCGACCGGCTCGGCGGCGAGCTCGACGTCGAGTGCGTCTTCGAGGTGACGGGAAATCCACGCCGGCTGTCGACCGACCAGGAGGTCACGCTGCTGCGCGTAGTGCAAGAGGCTTTGACCAACGTGCGCAAACACTCCGGGGCCTCTCGGGTGGACGTTCGCCTGGACTACAGCGGAGCTCGAGTGGAGCTGCGCGTCGCCGACGACGGCCGCGGATTCGACCCGCTGGCGCCGCACAACGGCTACGGTCTGTCGGGCATGCGAGATCGCGTGGCCGCCGCCGGCGGCACGCTGTCGGTCGACGCCGCGCCTTCGGCGGGAACGGCGATCCGGGCGGAGTGGGAGTTATGGCGATTCGAGTGATCGTCGTGGACGATCATGTGGTGGTGCGCGAGGGACTGCGGGCGGTGCTCGGCGCCGAGCCCGACATCCGCGTGGAGGCCGAGTGCGACGACGGCGCCGAAGCGGTGCGGCTGGCAGCGCGGTTGCGACCCGACGTGGTGCTGATGGACCTGCGGCTGCCCGAACTCGACGGGGTCGCGGCCACCGAGCGGATCACGGCGGAGAAGTCGGCCGCCGTCCTGGTGCTGACCTCATACGACACCGACGGAGACGTCACGCGCGCCGTCGCCGCCGGCGCGGCCGGATACCTGCTCAAAGACGCCTCTCGCTCCGAACTGGTCGAGGCGGTGCGGTCGGCCGCGCGCGGCGAAACCGCGCTGACCGGGGCGGTCGCGGCCAGGCTCGCCGACCACGTCCGCCGCGGGGGCCGATCCGCGCTGTCCGCCCGGGAGCGGGAAGTCTTGGAGCTGATCGCCCGCGGCCTGTCCAATCCGCAAATCGGTCGGGAGCTGTTCATCGCCGAGACCACCGTGAAAAGCCACGTGATGCGGATATTCGCCAAACTCGAAGTCGACGACCGCACCGCCGCGGTGACCGTCGCCATCGCTCGCGGCATCCTCGACTCCCCGACAACGCGCGCCTGACCTCACGAGGCGGAGGCGAGGCGTTCACACCAGGAGCGGATCGAGGTCTTATAGCCCTCGGGCATGCGCAAGCCCGGGATCTGGCCGCGGGTGAAGAGCCCGGCTTCCCTGTGCTCGCGGCTGACCCGGGGAGCGGCGTCGGTGTTCACAGTGCACCCGTAGGTGACGATGAGAACATCGACGCCGTCGCTGATGTGGTACTGCCACGAGTCCAAGATGGCCTCGACCGTGACCGGCCAGCCGGACTCCTCCTCGATTTCTCGGGCGACGCAGTCTTCGGGGTCCTCGCCGAGTTCGAGTTTGCCGCCGGGCAGCTCCCACTCGTCGCGTTCGTTGTGCAGCAGCAACACCCGCCCGTCTTGGACGCAGACCCCCTTGACCGACACGGGGTAGCGGCGACTGCGGTCGTCCTGAGCGTCCACGACGGAATCCTTTCTCAGGGCGGCGGGGGCGGGGCGAAGACGTCGAGGAGCTGTCGTTCGGCGTCGGCGAGGTACTCGGCGAGGAGGTCTTGCGCCCGCGGGACTTCGCCGGCCTCCAGCCGAGCGAGGATCTCTCGGTTTCGCTCGACGTATGGCTTGTGGAACCGGTTCGGGTCGTCCATGGCGAGGAAGACCAGTCGCAGTTCGGCGAGCAGCTGGCGCATCACCTCGTCGACGCGCCGGCTTCCGGCCAGCGCCGCGATCCCCTGGTGGAAGCGCATGTTGGCGGTGCCGGTGTCCGCCCCTCGCCCCGCGGCCGCGGCGCGCTCGCCGTCTTCCACGGCCGCGCGCAGCGGCTTGAGCGCCTCGCGGGTCGGCGCAGCGCAGCGCAGCGCGGAGCATTCGACGAGCCTGCGCGCCCGGAAGAGGTCGACGACGTCGTCGGACGACAGCGTGCGCACGAACACGCCGCGATTGAGCTCGTGGACGACGAGGCGTTCGTGGGAGAGCAGGCGAAACGCCTCGCGCAGGGTGTTGCGGGAGACGCCGAGCGCGCGTCCGATCGCGTCTTCCGACAGCCGGGCGCCCGGTCGCAGCAGGCCTTCGATGATCCGTTCGCGAAGGATCTCCGCGATCCGCTCGGCGGTGCTGCTTCGGCCGAGCAGCTCCCGGTCCTCGGCCAGCCGGGCGAACGCGTCCGAGTCCGTTTCATGCGTTTCCACCCGTCCACCTCCTGACGGACAGTTTACCGAAAAGGTGGGACGTGACTATTGTCGGATCGTTCAACAATCGCTACGATGGTGCGCGTCACAGCCGCTGACGAACCCCTCACAGCCAAGGAGCGTGCCATGAGCGAACATGGCAGCCAGCCCACCCCCGCCGCCTCCGATCCCGTGCCCGACGCGCCCTCGAGCCGCCGAACTCGCCGCTTCGGCCCCGGACTTCTCGTCACCGCGGCGTTCATCGGCCCCGGGACGGTCACCACGGCCAGCATCGCCGGCGCCGACTTCGGGTTCGCCCTGGTGTGGGCGATCGTGTTCTCCGTCGTCGCGGCGATGGTGCTGCAGGAGATGTCCGCCCGTCTGGGCATCGTCAGCCGCGCGGGCCTCGGCGAGGCGCTGCGCACCACCTTCCGCAACCCCGTCTTCTCCTTCGGGACCGTCGCGCTGGCCGTGGCGGCGATCGCGTTCGGCAACGCCGCCTTCCAGGCCGGCAATCTCACCGGGGCCGGCCTCGGCCTGGAGGCGATCGCCGGCGCGTCGCCGCAGCTGTGGGCCGGACTGGTGGGAATCGCCGCGTTCGGCCTGCTGCTGTCGGGCGCGTACCGCCTCATCGAGCGCGCCGTGATCGGTCTCGTCGTCGTCATGAGCGTGGTGTTCGTCGTGACCGCGGTGATGGTGCGACCGGACGTCGTCGAGCTGCTCGCCGGCCTGGCGCCCCGAGTGCCCGACGGCGCGACGATCACGGTGGTGGCCTTGATCGGCACCACCGTCGTGCCCTACAACCTGTTCCTCCACGCCAGCACCGTGCGCGAGAAGTGGACCGCCAAGACGCCCGTCGACCAGGCGCTCGCCGAGTCGCGGGGCGACACGTACCTGTCCATCGGGCTTGGCGGGCTGATCACGCTGGCGATCGTCACCACCGCGGCGACGGTCATGTTCTCGCGCGGCCTCGGCGTCGAAAGCGCCGCCGACATGGCAACGCAGCTGGAGCCCCTGCTGGGCAGCGCCGCACAGGGTTTCTTCGCGGTCGGCCTGTTCGCCGCCGGCCTCACCAGCGCGATCACCGCGCCGCTTGCCGCGGCGTTCGCCGTCAGCGGCGCGCTCGGCTGGGAGCAGAACCTGAAGTCGATGCGGTTCCGCGCGGTGTGGGCCGGCGTCATCGTGGTGGGAACCGCGTTCGCGGTGCTCGGCACGAACCCGGTCGCCGCGATCGTCTTCGCTCAGGCGGCCAACGGACTGCTGCTTCCCGTCGTCGCGGTGTTCCTGCTCGTCGTCATGAACCGCGAAGACCTGCTCGGCCGGCACCGCAACAGCCTGCTGCGCAACACGCTTGGGGTCGTCGTGGTCCTCGTCGCCGCAGGTCTCGGCGTGTTCAACATCCTGCGCGCGATCGGAGTGGTCGGATGAGCGGCCGCGACACGCTGACCCCGGCAGAAGCAAGGGACCTGTTCCGCGGCGGAACAATCGGCCCGACGGCGGGCTGGGCCGGCGGCTACACGCAGGCCAATCTGGTGTCGGTTCCCCGCGAATACGCGTACGACCTGCTGCTGTTCGCGCAGCGAAACCCCAAGCCGTGCCCGGTGCTTGACGTGACCGACCCCGGCGCGACGACCACCGCGCTGGCGCCGCGGGCCGATCTGCGCACCGATCTGCCGCTGTATCGCGTGTGGAGAGACGGCGAACTCGTCGACGAGACCAGGGACGTCGTCGACGTTTGGCGCGACGACCTGGTCACGTTCCTCATCGGGTGCAGCTTCACGTTTGAAACCGCGCTGAGCCGGGCCGGCGTCCCGTTGCGACACCTCGAACAGGACAGCAACGTGCCGGTGTACACGACGAACCGCCGATGCCGTCCCGCCGGACGCCTGAGCGCGCCGCTGGTGGTGTCGATGCGGCCGATCCCCGCCGAACTCGTGGCCACGGCGGTCGCCGTGACCGCGGCGATGCCGGGCGTCCACGGCGCACCGGTTCACGTCGGAGCGCCCGCCGCGCTCGGAGTCGCCGATCTGACGCGGCCCGATTTCGGAGACGCGGTCGAAGTGCGCGACGGCGAGGTGCCGGTGTTCTGGGCCTGCGGGGTAACTCCGCAGGCGGCGATCATGGAGTCCAAGCCCGAGTTCGCGCTCACCCACGCTCCAGGGCACATGTTCGTCACCGACGTCCCCGACTCCGCACACGTGCTCCGAGGATGACGGCGATGACAGGTCGCGACGTGCTGATCGACCTCAACAGCGACCTCGGCGAGGGCTTCGGCGTATGGCGATCCGGCGACGACGACGCGCTGCTGGACCTGGCGACCAGCGTCAACGTCGCTTGCGGCTTCCACGCCGGCGACCCTCGCACTATGAGGACGGTCTGCGAGCGCGCCGTCAGTCGGGGCGTGGCCGTGGGCGCGCACGTCGGATACCGGGACCTGGCGGGCTTCGGGCGACGCCACATCGACGTCGACCCGGTCGAGCTCAGCGACGAGATCGTCTACCAGATCGCCGCTCTCGACGCCTTCGCGCGCATCGCCGGCGACCGGGTCCGCTACGTCAAACCGCACGGCGCCTTGTACAACGCCGCGACGGTCGACCGCGGTCAGGCCGAGGCGCTCGTCGACGCCGTACGGCGTTACGACCCCGCGCTGCCGGTGCTGTGTCTGCCCGATTCGCTGCTGCTGCGCCTGGCGCGCGCCGCCGGGCTGCGCGTCGTCGCCGAGGCGTTCGCCGACCGCGCCTACACCGCCGACGGACGACTGGTTCCGCGCCGGACGCCCGGCGCGGTGCTGCACGACGTCGACGCCGTGGCCAGGCGTTGCCTTCGCCTTGCCGTGGACGGAGAAGTCGAAAGCGTCGACGGCCCGACCGTCTCGGTGCGGGCGCAGTCCATCTGCGTCCACGGCGACACGCCGCAGGCGGTCGACATCGCTCGTGAGGTGCGACGCCGCCTGATCGAGAACGGGGCCCGGCTGGCCCCGTTCGCCTGAGGAGCGTCATGCGGTTCCTCAACTGCGGCGAAAAAGCCGTCCTGTGTGAACTCGAAGATCTGTCCGAAGTCCTCGGCCTGTACGCGGCGCTGCGGCGCGATCCGCCCGAAGGCGTTGTCGAGCTGGTCCCGGCCGCGCGCACCGTTCTCGTCGGCTTCGACCCCGGCCGCACCGACTTGAACCGGATCTGCGCCGAGGTGACGCGACGCGAAGGCGAGCAGACCTCGCCCGCCGGGGCGCCCGAGGTGGAGATTCCGGTGCGCTACGACGGCGCCGACCTCGACGACGTCGCCCGAATGACCGGCATGAGTCCGCGCGACGTCGTCGCCCGCCACACCGGCGGCGACTACACGGCGGCGTTTTGCGGTTTCTCCCCCGGCTTCGCCTACATCACCGGCCTCGACCCGCTGCTGCACGTTCCCCGGCATCCCACGCCGCGCACCAAGGTCCCGCCCGGCGCGGTCGCGCTGGCCGACAGGTACACCGGCGTCTACCCCCGCTCCTCCCCCGGCGGATGGCGGGTCGTCGGCCACACCGACATGCCGGTGTGGGATCTCGACCGCGACCCTCCCGCCGTACTGTCGCCGGGAACCCGGATCCGCTTCGTTGAGCTTGCGAAACGAAGTAATAAGCACAGCGTCGAGAGCGCGGCGCCGTGATCGAGATCGTCGCCCCCGGCCCGCTGGCCACCGTGCAAGACCTCGGGCGGCCCGGCCTCGCCGCGCTCGGCGTCGGCGAGTCGGGCGCCGCCGACCGGCGCAG
>JBOGDN010000638.1:0-2292 GCA_050742995.1 Stackebrandtia sp.
CTCCCCCACGTAACGTCCGATGGCCACCGGCATCGCCAGCGCCACCATCAACGCCACCGCTCGCCACCAGGTGAGGATCCACGGATTCGGGAGGGCGACGTTGATCGCGGTCGCCGCGGCGCAGACCAGATACGCCAGCGCGAGCATGCGGGCGGAGGAGCGCATCGCCAGGAACCCCAGCGAAATGAACAGCATAAACTGCGGCGTCTCAGTCCCATACGTCTCATAGGTGTTGGCGAACAACAAGACGGCGGCTTGGAATCCCGTCACGTGCACCGGCCAGCGCCGGACGCCGTACATGGCGAGGCTGGAGCTGACGGAGATGATTCCCGCGGCCCACACCGGGATGTCGCCGGCGATCCAGACCCACGAGCTCGACAGCGCGCCGAACACCGTGCACGCCAGTGCGATCGCGGGGTCGATCGGTATCCCGTGCCACTTCTTGCCAAGCCACGCGTTGCTCGCCATGGCGACGACCCTAATCGTCGGGAGGGGGTGGTCCGTCCTTCCCGAGGTCGGCGCGTCTCCTCCTAGTGGCCGAAAGAGCGGCGTGCTGACCGAGACAAGGACGCTTCCTGCGCATTTACCTTCGAGCGCATGTCTAGCGAGTCTAGTGTGTTCCTACGGGGGTTCTTGAGATCTCCAGCCGTGGCCGGCGCGGTACTTCCCGGCACGCGGTTGGACGCGGCTGTCATTTCGTCGATCCCGGACCGCGACGACCTGGTCGTCGTGGAGCTCGGCGCGGGGTCGGGCCGGTTCACGTCGGCCGTGCAGCGCCGCTTGAGGGGAAGGGGCCGTCACCTGGCAGTCGCGGTCGATCACTCGCGGGCGGGCGGCGCGGGGGCGCGCTTTCCCGCTTTCGAAGCGGTGACCGCCGACGCGACGAGGCTGCCGGAGATTCTCTTGCGACGCGGTCTCACACATGCCGACGTGGTGGTCAGCGACCTGCCCTGGGCGACGTACGGCGAGGCGAAGCAGCGGTCGATTCTCACCGCGGTGTCCGCGGTGCTGCGCCCCGACGGCGTATTCACCGCGCTTGCCAGCCTGCACGCCCGCCCGCTGCCGGCGGCTCGCCGGTTCCGGCGCCTGCTCGAGGCGACCTTCCACGACGTGACCGTCAGTCGGCCGCTGTGGAGCGTCATGCCGCCGACGGAGGTCTACCGCGCCCAGACGGGCTCCAGCTGTCACACATCCATGCTCCAGACGATGAATCAAATGTGCGAAGGGGATCGCTCATGACCGCCTTGAAGCCGGCTGCCGCCGAAACGACGACACCGCAACCGAGCTCCAGCGCGGTCGCCGCACCTCCGGCCTGGGCGGGCAATCTCTCCTTCGCCGGGATCGTGCTCAGCCTCATCACCTTCGCGCTGCTGCATGTGCTGATGGCGGGCATCGCGAATCCCATGATCCAGCCGCTCAGCGACTACGCGCTGGACCCGCCGGGGTCCGTGCTGTTCGCCATCGGGGTGCTGCTGATGGCCGGCGCCTGCACGGTCTTGACGTTCGGGGGGATGGGGCTGCCCAACGAGAAGCCGGTGCGCCTGTTGCTGGGCGTGGTCACGATCTTGCTGGTGCTGACCGCGACGTTCCCCACCGACCGGGGGCCGGTGCCGACGACGACGATCGGCGAGATCCACCGCTGGGTGTCGTCGACGGCTTTCTTCGGGCTCGCCGTGGTCGGCGCTTTGGCCTGCCGTCGGTTCGAAGACGGCAGGCGACGGCTGCTGGCGATCCTGACGGCGCTGACCGTCGTCGGGCTGGTCCTGGTCACCGCCACCTCGATGTTCCAGGACTTCGCCAACGGCGGGCAGTGGCGCGGACTGCCGCAGCGGGGACTGCTGCTCCTGGAGACGGGGACGA
Source organism: Stackebrandtia sp. (assembly GCA_050742995.1). GTDB lineage: Bacteria > Actinomycetota > Actinomycetes > Mycobacteriales > Micromonosporaceae > Stackebrandtia. The sequence continues at coordinate 1,861 of JBOGDN010000638.1, forward strand.
TGCTGGTCCTGGCGGGCGCCTCGGCGTCGGCGAGCCGGCGGGAGACCCGGTGCGTCGCGACGTCGCGTTCGCTGTCGGGCGGCGACCCACGGCCGTAGCTTCGCCCCGCAGGGCTTGGACGTAGGCTGGCACGCGAGTCGATTAGGGAGCGCGTGTCGTGTCGGAGTCGCTGCGGGTGAACGCTTCGGTGGCCGTGCCCGAAGCCGAGCTGGGCTGGCGCTTCTCGCGCTCCTCGGGGCCGGGAGGCCAGGGCGTCAACACCACCGACAGCCGGGTCGAACTCAGCCTCGACGTCGGCGAGACCACGGCGTTGTCGCAGACGCAGCGGGAGCGGGCTTTGGAGCGGCTGCACGGCCGTCTCGTCGACGGCGTGCTCACCGTCGTCGCCTCCGAGTACCGCTCGCAGCTGCGCAACCGCGACGCCGCCCGCGA
>JBOGDN010000639.1:0-1921 GCA_050742995.1 Stackebrandtia sp.
CTATCACGACGGGTGCCGGTGCACCGCCGAGCCGGTGTATTCCCGGGCGGCTCCGTGGCCCGACGACGCCCGCGAGCTGGATCGGCTGTGGCGCGACTCCACGCGCGGCCTGTCGGGTGCGGCGGCGCGGCGGGCGTTTCGCCGCGCGGTCGACGCCCGCAACCGCCAGCCGGAACCCGCCGACGAGATGCGGGAACAACCAGCGGAACCAGACCGGAAGGCCGGCGACGAGGTTCCGGAACGTGCGAGTTCCGGTTCCGGAACACCCCCGGAAGCGGAACCGGAATCCTCGCCGGACGAACCGGAGCCGGACGTCGCCGCGCTGAATGGAACTGACCTTGCGGCCCTGTCGGACGACGAGCTTTTCGCGCTGTTCGGCGAGTACGGCGACGACCCGGCCGCGCTGGAGGCGATCACAGCCGAGTTGGACCGCCGCGACGGCGCCACGCCCGACCCGCTCGACGGCGTCGAGCTGTCCGGGCTGGGCGAGGCGTGGCTCGACCGGCTCGCCGCCGATCACGCCGACAACGACAACGTGGTGTCGAGGATCGACGCCGAACGCGCCCGCCGCGCCAAAGCACGCGCCGCCCAGCGGCGGTCCGAACCAGAGCCGGCCCCGACAGAGCCGGAGCCGCGCGACGACCTCACGCCAGACCAACAGCGCGTCGACGAACTCGTTCGGCAGGGCTGGGACTGGCAGGAGGCGTACGCCGAGGCATACTCCCTCGACGCCGACGAGTTGGAGCGCCAGGCCCGCGCCGCCGAAGTCGACGCCCACCGCGCCGCGGGCGAAACCCGCGAGGACACCGTCCGGCGGCTGTACCGCGAGCACGTTGATCTCCAGTACGTCGCCGCCGAGACCGCGACCAGGGGTCACATGCTGTCCAAAGAAGGCGTCGCCGCCGGGATCGATCCCCGGTCGCTGTTCAGCGGCGCCACCTCCCGCGCGCGCCGCTATGCGTCCGAGGACTTGCAACGGTGGTGGGCCGAGCACGGCCGCACGACGTTTACCGAGTTCAGGGCGCAACTGTTGGGACGTGAGGCCGACAAGCGCGCTGCCGCTGTGACCGCGCTACAGGGCAACGGGCGGGACTTCATATGACGACTCCAACCGACGTCGAGCGCGCCCTCGCCCGGCGAGCCGCGCGGCTGGCCGCCCGGTTCGCCAAACCGGTCAGCGTGTGCCCGTACGACCCGCACGGCGACACCACCCGCGAGCGGCTGCTCGCCGACGAGTTCGTACGCGAATACCGCCGCCACGTTCCCTCGGCCACCGACTACACGACCTAGACCCGCGCGCTCCCGACCTCGGCTCGCCAGGCGCGAGGCGGGTGTTTCGGCGTGCCCGCATTCCCCGAAACCGACTCGCACGCCTCAGGAGGGCTGTACTCATGTCCGCTACCGACACCGGCCAGGAGCCGACTGCCGACCACACCGCCGAAACCTCACCGGAACCGACGGACGTCGATTCCGGAACCACCGGCGGCAGCACCGCCGACACCGCGCCTCGTGGGCCGGAGGTGCCGCCGTGGGAACGCGACGGCCAGTCCTTCGACCCGGAACGGGCGTGGAACCTGATCCGGAATCTTCGCGCCGAGGTGGCCGAGGCCAAGCGCACCGCCGCCAGGGACACCGACGGCGGCGACGGCAAGGCGAGCGAGCTGTCGAGGCGCGTCGAGGCGCTGTCGAGCCAACTGGCCCGCGAGCGCGTCGCCCGCAAACACGAGTTGCCCGACGAACTCGTCGACCTGCTCGGCGACGGCGACGAGAAGGCGCTCGCCGAGCGCGCCGAGAAGCTCATCGCCTGGCGCGACCAGACGACCGCCGAGGCCGAACCGGTTCCGCTTCGGCGTCCGGCGCAGAAACCTCGCGGCGGCGCGGACCCGACCGCGACACCGGTGGAGACCGACCCGGCGAAGCT
>JBOGDN010000640.1:0-9793 GCA_050742995.1 Stackebrandtia sp.
GGCCCCGGCCCGTTCAGTTGACAGCTCCCGCGTGGGGCCGAATAGGGTCAAAAGCGGGGAGGAGGTCGGCGGCCCAACGGGAATCGACGATGGTCGATCGGTTGCTCAGGGCGGAGCCGAGGGCGAGATCCCGGCCGGCACGCAGTCGGAACCCCACACCGGCCACACGCCGCCGGTGCACCGCGCGTCGCGCCAGCCCGCAGCGCAGCCCCCGACCGCCGCGCCGGCGGTCCCGGTGAGTCCGGCTTCAGGTCAGCATCCGACTGTCCCGCCCGCCGGGCCCGTCAACCCGCCCTCGGGACAACATCTGGCAGTTCCGGCGACTCGACCGACGGATCCGGCTTCAGGACAACACCCGACCGTCCCGCCCGCCGCCGCGGTCAACCCGCCGTCGGGCCAGCACCCCGCGCCGGCGGCTCCGGTCAACCAGGCGTCAAGACAGCGCCCCGCCGCCCCGCCGCAGCAGGCGCCCACCTCTCCCGGACAGGGCCAGGGGACGAACCCACGCACCGGCCAGCACGCCGTCGTGTCGCAGGCGCCGACCTCGCCGGTCAATCCGCGCTCGGGTCAGCATCCGACCGTCCCGCCCGCCGGACCCGTCAACCCGCCCTCGGGACAACATCCGGCAGTTCCGGCGACTCGACCGACGGATCCGGCTTCAGGACAACACCCGACCGTCCCCCCGGCGGGCGGCGCTCACCCCGAGCCGCACTCGACGCCGACGCGTTTCGTCGGCCCGGCCGCGCCTCCGCAGCAGCAGTTCGACCGGGATTCCACGCCTCCTCGCGGCATCCCGGCGGTGGACCCGCGCCTGTCCAGCCGTCCGCCCAGTCCCGGCAACGCGCTCGTCCCCCTGGCGCCGCCGCCCGACGACACGAAGGAACGCCGGAAGGAAAAGCCGCATCGGCTCCCCAAGCCGCCGAAGCAGAAGGACCGCTCGGCGGCCCAGGAGTTGGCGATCACCGAGATCGCCGGCAACTCCACCTTCACGCCCACCTCCGTCACCGCCTGGTACAAGCTGCCCGAGGTGCGGTGGGCCTTCCGTCCCGACGCCGAACGCGAGGCGCTCATCAGCGCGATCGCCGAGCAGTACGCGGGCATGGCCGGCTATCGCATCCACCTGCGGCGCACCACGCGGCCCTTCGCGGCCGACCAGTGGGCGCGCACCGTCGACCAGAACACCCCCCAGCCGCTGCCGCCGGTGCCCGGCGCGCCCGACTGGGGCGACCACCTGGTCAACGCCCAGCACCACCTGCTTGAGACGCAGCACGCCGGCGGCGAGACCTACCTGGGCATCACCTTTGCCCGCCGCACCCTCACCGACACGCTCGGCGAGAAGTTCGGCCGCATTTTCAACAAGGGAACCAGGTTCAGCGAGCGCACCCGCATCGAGCGCGTCACCGAACAGTTCGACGAGGTGCTCGGCGCCTACGGCGTGCGCGCGCGCCGCGCCACCAGTCTCGAGCTGGAGTGGCTGATCTTCCGCAGCGTCGCACTCGGCATGGAGCCGCCGGAGCTGCTTTCGCCCGTCCACAACGGCTCGTGGGAGCCGGGGGACGTCCTGGCGCTGACCGAGCAGATCGAGCGTTACCGGACTCCCTACGGGTCCACTGTGAAGCTGGTGAACCGGCTCACCGGCGAGGAGCGGCACGTCGCGGTGCTGACCATCGGCCGCATGGAAGACCTGGAGATCCCGGAAAAGCACGAGCCGTGGCTGCACTTCCACGAGCGCGCGCCGTGGCCGATGGAGCTGTCGTCGCGCATGGACGTGCTCGGCCAGGGCGAGGCGTTCCGGAACCTGGAACACCGGCTGCGCATGATCCGCTCCCAACAGCACGACTACGACGAACACGCCATGGACGCGCCGCCGGAGCTGGAACGGCTGGCGCAGCGCGCCCTGCATGTCGGCGACGAGATGACCACCGGCCTGGCCACCGACGCCGCGCGCGTGCACGGCTGGCACCGCATCGCCGTGGCAGCCGACGACCGGGAAGAGTGCCTGGAGCGGGCGCGTCGGCTGATGCAGATGTACAGCCGCGACCTGCGGGTGTCGCTGCAGCACCCGAAGAACCAGGACTGGCTTGCCCGCGAGTTCGTCCCCGGCGAGCCGGTGGCCAACACCGGGTACCTGCGGCGCATGCCGGTGCGACTGTTCGCCGCCGCGCTGCCTCAGGCCGCCTCGACCGTCGGCGACCAGCGCGGCGACCTGATCGGGCGCACCAGCGGCACCTGCCGGCGTCCGGTCTTTTTGGACCTGCACTTCCCCACCGAGGTGCGGGAGCGTTCCGGTCTGGCGGTGTTCGTGGCCGAGCCCGGCGGCGGCAAGTCGACCCTCATGGGCGCCCTTGGCTACCTGAACGCACGCCGCGGGGTGCAGGTGACGCTGCTCGACCCGTCGGGCCCGCTGGCGCGACTGTGCGAGATGCCCGAGCTCAAGCCGTACAGCAAGGTGCTGAACCTGACCGGCTCGCAGCCGGGCACACTGGCGCCGTACGCGCTGATTCCCACGCCGAAGCGAGAACACTGGGACGACGGAGTCGAGGGCGACCGCGAGTTCAAGATCGCCGAGTCCAACGCCCGCGCCGAGCGCCGGATGCTGGTGCAGGACATCTGCGCCATGCTGGTGCCGCCGCAGGTCGCCCGCGAAGCGAACACGGCGCGGCTGCTGCGCCACGCCGCCCGGCAGGTTCCCGCCGAGGAGACGTCCACTCTCGAAGACGTCGTGGACTGTCTGCAGGACGCCGGCGACGAGGGCGCCGAAGTGGCCGCGCTGCTGTTGGACGCCGCCGAGATGCCGCTGGCCATGCTGTTCTTCGGCACTCCGCCAGCCGACATGCTCACCGACGACGCCATGCTCACGGTGATCACGATGGCCGGCCTGCGGCTGCCGGACCTGAAGATCGAGCGCGAGTACTGGTCGGCCGAGGAGGCGCTGGCGCTGCCGATGCTGCACACCGCGCACCGGCTCGCGGTGCGCCGCTGCTACGGCGGCGACATCAACCGCCGCAAGCTCGTCGGCCTGGACGAGGCCCACTTCATGGAGGGCTGGCGCTCGGGACGCTCCTTCCTGGTGCGCATGGCGCGCGACTCCCGAAAGTGGAACCTGGCGGCTCTTGTCGCTTCGCAGAACCCCACCGACATTCTGGGGCTTGACGTGCAGAACCTCGTGTCCACGGTGTTCGTCGGCCGCATCGCCGAGGACCCGGAGATCGCCGCCGAGGCGCTGCGGATGCTGCGGGTGCCGCGCGACGTCGGCTACGAGCAGACCCTGGCCGCGCTGTCTGACGTGTCGGACCACAGCGAGTCGACCCGGCTGCCCTACCGCGAATTCATCATGCGGGACGTGGACGGTCGGGTGCAGCGCATGCGCGCCGACATCTCATATGTGCCGGGCCTGCTGGAGTACTTGGACACCACGCCCGGCGGCAGAGAAGCCGCGGAGCGACCCGCGAACGCGCCGACGGCCAGAGGTTCCGGCACGCAGCGCGGTCCGGCGGGATCGCAGATGGGAGCCGGATGATCCATGGACGCCCCTCGACGCCGCGCTGTGGCCGCGGCAACCCCCCTCGCCAGACCGTCGCGATCGACCCGCTCAGGTCGGTTCGCTCGCACCGGCGCCCGGCTGCTCGTGTTGGCGATCGTCTCGTTGGGTCTGGTGTTCACAATGCCGAGCACGGCGAGCGCCGAAGACTGCACGGATCAGCAGTGGCACGACGATTTTCAGAACTGTGTTGACGAGCTGCCGCCCCCTGACTCGCGTCCCAGCGAGTGCAAGGAGCCGCCGATTCCCGGCTCTCCCGACTCGGGGATGGCCGGATGGTTCGCCGAGCGGCCGGAATGGTTCGACGACAAGGACTACCAGGACGGAAAGTACAGAGTCCCTGCTGGACAGTACTCTCAGTACGGCTACGCCGGCTACGACTTGCCGGTATACGACATGGGCTGCTTCGACAGTTTCGCCCCCGAGGGCGACGACGTCGGCAACAGCCTCGCCAACCTCGAGTTCACCATGTCCACCGGCATCATCGGCGCGTCCAACGGACTGCGGGACGCCGCCTGGACCCCGGGAAACCTGTGGGGCTGGGCCGACGAGTTCGTCGAGAAGGCCTCGAAGGCAATCGTCGAGCGGGTGTTCACGCCCTTCGGCGCGATCACGCTGCTGTTGGTGGGGTTGTACCTGATCTGGCGTTCCCGGCAGGCGGACATGTCCATGGCGGTCACCACCGCGGGTTGGGCGGTGCTGATCCTGGTGGTGGTCACGGCGGTGGCGAGATGGCCGGTCGAGGCGGCCGATCGGGCAGACGCGACCTTGACCGCGGGATTGTCCACAGTTCAAGGAGCGCTCGACCCGGCCGAGTCCTCCAGCTGTGAGGGCCAATGCAAGGACGTGCGCACCGCCGCCGAGAAGTCCTCGGACATGGTCACCGGCGAAATCCTGTACCACAACTGGATTCGGGCAGTGCTCGGCAACGGCGAGGAAGTGGAGTACAAGCGCAACTCCGACGGCGACGTCGTCAACGACGACGAGGGAAACCCGATCGTCGAAAGCGGCAACGCGGCCTACAAATACGGACCGGCGCTGTACGACGCGCAGGCGATGACCTGGGAGGAAATCGAACGCGCCCGCAGCAGCCCCGAAGACCGAAAAGAGCTTGTCGCCGACAAGCAGGAGCAATGGCAGCGGGTCGCCGAGGCCATCAAGCAAGAGGATCCGGAAGCCTACGAAAACCTCACCGGCTCGAAGGGCTGGGACCGCGTGGGCACGGGATTCCTGGCGCTGCTGAGCGCGGTGTTCTTCGCCCTCTTCGACATCACTGCGTCCATTTTGATCGTTCTGGGTTTCCTGATGATCCGCTGGGCGGTGATCGCGATCCCGTTGATCGGCACCGTCGCGATGCTGCGCCCCGCTTCCGGGGGATTCAAACGTCTGATCTCGGCGGTGTTGGCGGCGTGCATCAACGTGGTGGTCTTCGGGATCGCCGCCGCGGTGTATCTCTACGCCGTGGCGCAGATTCTGTCGGCCAACCTCGCCGGATGGCTGCAGGTGCTGCTCATCGCGCTCACCGGCGCCGTCGCGTGGATGCTGCTACGTCCCTATCGGAGGATCGCCTCGTTCAAGGGCGGCTCGAGCATCGCCGAGGCGGCGTTCGGCCGTCGCCACTCCAGCAAGGAAAAGGAAAAGGTCGTCGTCAAGGACACCTCCGGCCGCAAGGAGGAGCCGCCCGACTCGCGAGGCGACCCGCCGGACAGCCGAGACCCGATCATGGGGTCGCCCCGGAAGCGAGACAACGCCAGCCCGCAGGGTTCTTCCGGCGGCGACGCGGCTTCCGGCCTGCCTCCGCGTCCGGTTCCGGGCCAAGGCATGCGCGCCGAGCCGTCGAGCAGCTCGTCCAGTTCGGGCTACTCCGTCTATCGACCGTCCGGAAGCGGCGCCGGCAGCAGAGCCGGGGACCGTCCGCTCGTCTCGGTCCGACCGGATTAGCCATGATCGTCCGCAAGATCCTCCGCATGATCGGCTCCCGCTACGGGATCGCCGCCATGCTGCTGCTGTTGGTCGTCGGGGTCGTCGCCGTGGCCAAGGCCAACAGCACGCCCGGCGACTCGGACGCCACGACCGGCAGCGACGACGCGGAGCAGACGGTCGAACCCAGCGGCCCTGACGACGGCCGCACCGATCCGCCCGGCGAAGACGCCAGCGACGACGTTCCCAGCCTTCCCGACGAAGCCGTCGACGTCGCGCTTTCCTTTGCCGAGGCCTGGGTCGACGTCGACAAGTCCCAGGCCGACTGGCATTCCGGCATCAGCCGATACGCGAACGAAGACGTCCAGAAGCAGCTGGAGAACACCGATCCCGGATCCGTTCCAGCCGCCGAAATCAGCGAGGAGGAACCGAATATCTCGGGAAACTGGGTCGAGGTCGACACCGACACGGGCTTGCTCAGACTGCTCATGAACAGTGACAATGAGAAGTGGCTCGTCGCCGAAATCGACTTCCAGTATTGACGCTCCCTGACGGCATACCGGAATCAAGAAAGCCTCATCGCCTATGACCGCCCCTAGTTCGGCCGCCGCGGAGCATCCCTTCGCCCCGAAGAGGGGCCGGAAGCTCCGTTTGGCGCTGACCGCCGGCGGCTTGGCCCTGCTGTGCTGCGGCGCGGCCGGCGTCCTGGTGATGGAGACGCTGAGCAGCAAAGAGGAAGACGAGCCGCTGGATTTGGCCGCGTGCGGCACGGACGTCGAGGTGGACGTCGACGGGGATCTGCCCACTGTGCGCAATCTAGACGACGGGCAGATGTACCACGCCGGGATCATCGTCAAGGTGGGCCAGGAGGAGGACATGCCGCCTCGCGCTTGGGTGGTCGCCGTTGCCACGGCGATGCAGGAGTCCACTCTTCACAATTACGGCGATCTGGGCGACGGCAACGACCACGACTCTCAAGGCTTGTTTCAGCAGCGGCCCTCCCAGGGTTGGGGAACCGTCGAGGAGATCACCGACCCCGAGCACGCGTCCCGCAGTTTTTACAAAAGCCTGGAGAAAGTAGAAGGCTGGGAGGAGATGGAGCTGACCGACGCGGCGCAGGCGGTGCAGAAGTCGGCCTTCCCCGGCGCCTACGCCAAGTGGGAGTCGCTGGCGACCGACGTGGTCAACGCGCTGACCGACGGCGGCGCGCTCGTGTCGGCGTCCGGCGGAGAAGCGGGCACGTGTGCGGCGGCCGGCGATATCACGGCGTCCGGGTGGACCGCGCCGGTGTCGGAGGGCGTCGTCTCCGGATACCGCACACCGGAGCGCCCCGACCACTACGGCGTGGACTTGGGCTCCCCGCGCGGCACTGAGGTGCGAGTCGCCTCCGGCGGCGTGGTCGTCACCGCCGAGTGCAACGCCTACGCCCCCGACGGCTCCGAGTATTCGTGCGACGTGGACGGTTCGCCGTCGATCCTGGGCTGCGGCTGGTATGTCGACGTCGAGCACGCCGAAGGGATCATCACGCGGTACTGCCACTTCGAGGAGGCGCCCTTCGTGCAGGTGGGGCAGAAGGTGGAGGCCGGCGAGGTCATCGGCAGCTCCGGCACTTCGGGCAACTCCTCAGGTCCGCACCTGCACTTCGAGGTCCACTCCGGAGGCGACCAGTCGAACGCCGGCGCCGTCGACCCCATAGCGTGGATGACGCAGCAAGGCGTGGAGCTGGGCGGCTGAGCCGGGAAGTCAGTCGGCTGCCGTCGCCGTCGCCAGCACGCAGGGCTCTTCTATTCCGACGCGTATATCTATTGTATATTCAGCTGCTTGCGAGCTGTCGCCGCGCAGGCTGATCTCGACGAAGAATCGGTCGGCGTCACTGAAGTCGGACTCTCGGGGATCCAGCGACAGCGAGGGATCGCCTTCGCCTTCGGGGAGCAGCTCGTCCGGCTCCAGTCCGCTGTAGTCGGCGCACTGCCAGTCCTTCGGGTCCTCGCCGTTGAAGACAGCCTCGAAAAACCCTTCCGCGGTGTCTTTGGCGCCGCGAATCGGCTCCGGGTCTTCGGAGGGATCGGGTTCGTCAGACGGATCTGGCGTCACATCCTCCACAGCAGACACGCAGTACTCCTCGTCCGCGGAGACCGACGAGGCCTCGTAACGCCGCAGCTGCGGATTGTCGGAGCTGCCGTACGTGACGGTCACCGTGAACTTTCCGGCGTCGCCGTCGACGGGTTTGATGTCGAGGCTTCGGTTGCCGGATTTCTCGCCGTTCTCCTGCTCCCAGTCGTCGAGCACCGCGTACAGATCTTCCACGGAGGGCTCGGTGTAGTCGGGGCAGGCGACTTCTTTGGCGGCGTTCAAGTCGCGGTCTTCGAAGATCTTCGTGAAGAACCGTCCCACCGCCTGCTGAGCGCTGGCAGGCGGCTCGTCCAAGACGCTCTCTTCTCCGGCGTCCGCCACGGCCTTCCAGCTCATGCCCATTACCGCCACGGCCGCCCACGTAGCCGCCCAGCCGGCCAGCAGCGCTCCGGCTCGCCGCCAGGACCGCTTCGGATCGGGGTAGCTCTCGAGCTGGTCCGCCGCGCCGGGCTTCGCCGAGGGCTCGTGCGGTGGGTACGTCATGGTTACCCAGCCTATAAAGACCCCGGCGGACGCGCCGGCGGCCCAGGCGGTTCGTCGTCGGGCGGGATCGCGGGCATTTCCCGGGTGACGCTGTTGTCGGCCGGCTGCCAGCCGGACCCGTGCCGCTGCGCTCGCGGGGAAACCATCGCGGCCGGGGCCCTCGCCGGTCGACCGCTGATTCCGCGAAACACCGCGGCGACGACGGCGAGTACGGCCGCGACGGCGAGGATCGGCCAGAGCAGCCACCACAGCGACCCCGCAGGCTCGGTCGCGGCGTCGTCGTCGCGCGCCTCCTGCGTGGAGGCCGGCGCGGAATCCCCGCTCTTGGCCCCGCTGGGCGCGCCCTCGGCCACCGCGAACACCGAATGCGAGGCGCCGGGATCCATCTGCCAGCGGACGGAGCGTCCGTCCTCGGAGACTTCGCCGTCGGTGTCGACGACCGCCCCCGGGAATGTCGCGGCCACCGTGATCGTCATCGTCTCGCGCATCTCGTCGGTGATCTGCTCATTTCCGGCGAGGTCGAGCGCCAGGTCGAAGCGGTACTGACCGTCCTCCTGCGTCAGCTGGAAACCGTACTGCTCGTAGCGCTCGGACAGCTCCTCGGCGGTGGCCTCTTCGAAATTGACCTGCCGTCCGACGTACCCGTCGGCTTCATAAGGCTCGGTGCTGACGGCGCCGGGCACATCGGCGGTCGGGTCGCCGACGACCTTGCCGAAGAATTCCTCGACCGCCTCTTCTTGCGACTTTGAGGCGTCCAGGTACTCCTCTTCCACGGCGAGCACCACCGCGCCGGACACCGTGCCGTCCTCGTTCACGGTGAACGCGAACTCCGACGTGATGCACCCGGTCAGTCCGAACAGCAGCCCTACGGCGCCCGCCGCGACCATGACGCCGCGAAGCCGACTCCTGCTATGACGCATTGACATATCGTATGCGCCCGGAGCGTCGGCGGGGCGGCTGTCAATCGGCTTTCGCGTCGGGCGACGCCCCGCCTTCGGCATCCTCGGCTTCGCGCAGGGCACGTTGGGCGGCGATGAACTCCTTGGCCTTGCCGCCGGGGAGGTTGCGCAGCGCGTCCAGGAAATCCTTGCCTTGCAGACGGGTGGCGAACAGCCGGCTCTCCGTCTCGGACTCGGCGGCTTCGGCGCGGTCCACAGCGGATCTATTCTCGGCGGGGGCCGGGTCCGGTTCGTCCACGGCGTCGTCCTTGGGAGGCGGGGCGTATTCGACCGCCACGGACGATCCGTCCTCGTACTCCTCCTCGTAAACCTCTTGTTCTTCCGGCTCGGGTTCGGGTTCGTAGTACTCCGGATAGTGCCTGTAGGCAGTGCCGGTGAGCACCGGCCCGGAGTCGTGCGGACCCTCGGGAGCTCCGCCGGTGATCACTCCGGGCACGACCGTGTTGTCCGAAGGGGTCAGCGGGGAGTCGGGATCGGCGTCGACGGCGCGCCGCTGCTCCTGCGGGTCGACGCGAGCCGGTTCGCCGTACTGCGCGCGGTTGAGCAGTTCTTGCCGCGAGGCGTCGGAGCGCATCCGACTGAGGGGCCGGTGACGCGCTTCTCCGAACGAGACGCCCTGGGCACGCCTGTCAGCGGGACCCGCTTCCGCCGCGCCCACGCTCGGCGCCATGGGAGCGCCCGTCGCCGGCATCATCGGCGTTTCCGCGGGCGGCGCGGTCGCGGGCGCCGCCTCGACAGGGGCGGGCACCTGGGCGGC
>JBOGDN010000641.1:0-9249 GCA_050742995.1 Stackebrandtia sp.
GGCCTCGGCGCTGTACGCGGCGGCGTAGAGGTCTTCGGGCTCAAGCCTGCGCGCGTCCACGCCGAGGATCTGGTCGAGCGGACACGGTCCGTGCCGCTTGGAGTCTTCGCTGCTGGGGTGGTCGCCGAGCACCACGACATGCCCCGGCGGCACGACTCCCGATCGCTTCATCACGTGGGGATACGGGTCGCCGGCCACGGCGACCACGCGCTTGACGTACCAGTCCGCGGCGTCGAGGCAGCGCCCGGCTGGGGGGTTCTGGGTCCACCCGGCGTCGGCGTCTGGACGCGTCACGACGACGATCCGCCCCCGACGCACCCCCTCGGCGCCGCGCCGAATCAGCACCTTCTCCCCCGGCCGCAGCGCCGGAATCATGCTCGGACCGTCGACGGTGATCGCGACGTAGTTGCGACGCACCCACGCCGCGACGGCGACTGCCGCCGCGGCGACGATCGTCGCCGTCAACAAAGCGCCGCCTACAGGGATTCGCCCTCGACTCATGTGACCGGATCCTAGTCGTCGCGGCTCGATCAACCTCCGGCGACCGATGGGAGCACGCGAATCTCGACGCCGTCGCGCAACTTGGTGTCCTGACCGGACAGCACGCGACACTCATCACTGTCGATGAATACATTGATGTATCGCCGCAGCTGACCGGCCTCGTCGCGCACCCTCCGCTCCAGACGCGGGTAGCGCACGGCCAGCCCGTCGAAGACGTCGCGCAGGGTCTCGGCGCCGGTGACCTGGATCGTCGACTGGCCTTCGCTGTCGGCGCGCAGCGCGCCGGGGACGAACACCGTCATCGACATGGCCTACACCTCCGCCGCGCGCACGCACAGGACGTCCGGCAGGTTCGCGGCGACCTGATGCCACCGCTCCCCCGAGTCCGTCGAGGCGAAGACGTCTCCGGTGCGAGTGCCGAAGTAGAAGCCGGGGTCGTCGGCGAAGTCGGTGTTGGCGGCGTCGCGCAGCACGATCCCGTAGTACGGGTTCTCGGGGAGCCCGGCGCTGACCGAACGCCACGTCTTCCCGCCGTCGTCGGTGCGCTGCACCTGCAGCCGCTCGTCGGGCGGGAACCGCCGCTCCCCCGAGACGACCGGGAACTGCAGCGCCGTGCCGGCGCGATGCGGATGGCCGACCATGGCGAACCCGAAGTCGGAGGGCAGCCCCTCGTCGACGGCGGTCCAGCCCTTGCGCGGCTCGTCGCTGCGGTAGACGCCCCCGTGGTTCTGCGCGTAGAAGACGCCCGCCCCGTCCCGGGTCACCTTGTGCACGCACTGCCCCGAAGCCGGATACGGGTCCGGCGCGTCCGGATCGAACTGAATGCCCTTGCTGACGGCTTCCCAGCTCCTGCCGCCGTCCTCGGTCTGGTAAACGCCCCCGGTGGACATCGCGATCGTCACCGAGTCGGCGTCGGAGGGGTCCGGCACGACGGTGTGAATGGCCGGCCCTCCGCCCCCGGAGGCCCAGGTGTCGCGGGTCGGGTGGTTCCACAGCGCGCGGTTGAGCGTGAAGCTGAGACCTTCGTCGTCGGAGACGAACAGCGCGGTGGGCTCCGTGCCGGCGTACACCCGGTTCGCGTCCGGCCCGAAGGCCAGCTGCCACACGCGCGTCAGCGCGTTGCCCTCGTCGGAGTCCGGGTCGTCGTATTGCGCCTCGCCCGGATAACCCATCTTTCGGTAGGGGAGGTCCTGCGGGAAGGCGATCGGGGCGGCCTCCGGCTCGTGCCAGGTGTTGCCCAGGTCGTCGGAGTGCCAGACGCTGGGGCCGTAGTGCGAGCTGCCGGCGCCCACGAGGATTCGTTTGGTGTGCGGGCTGATCCCGACCGCGTAGATTTCCGCGATGCTGAGGAATCCGACGGGGTCAATCCGATGCGGCCCGGTGACTTCCCAGCTCTTTCGATCCGTGCTGACGGCCGTGAACAGGCCCTTCTGGGTCCCGATGGCCATTAGATAACTCATGGTGACGCCCTTCGCGTCGTGGGATTGAGATGTCAAGCACATCTTGGGTCGACGGTACGACAATCTTCGTCTTGCCGCAGGTCCGCCCGGACAAGGACATGGCAGCATTGCTCACATGACGGTCGTCAACGCCACCTCGACCCGCATCCGGTTCCGCCGCAGCGGCGGAGTCGCGACCGCGACGCTGCTGGTCTTCGTGTTCGTCGTGCCGCTTGCCGGCTCGGTCTTCTCCGAGTTGGACGGCTGGAAGCGGTTGGCGCTGGCGCCGCTGGCGATCCTGGCGATGATCGTGCCGCTGGCGCTGACGGCGTGGGCCCTGCGTTCGGGCGTCGACGTCACCTCCGAAGGGCTCACGGTCAAGGCGCTGCTGGGAAGTCGCAGGCTCGCCTGGTCGCAGGTGACGGGCTTCGAGTACGAGGGGACGTCCGCCTACGTCCTGCTCGACGACGGCGCCCGCCTGGCGCTGCCGGCGGTGACCCCGGAGAACCTGCCGCAGCTCGTCGAGGCGGCCGGCGTCGACTCCGAGGCCGACGCCGAAGACCCCGCCGACAATCAGTAGTCGCCGACGACGACGTTCTCCAGCGGCTCGCCCTTGGCATAGCGGCGCAGCTGCCTGCCGACCAGCGAGTACGCCCGCTCGATCAGTCCGTACGTCGATCCCCCCACGTGCGGCGTGATCAGCACGTTCGGCAGGGACCACAGCTCGTTTTCGGGCGGAAGCGGCTCCGGGTCGGTGACGTCGAGCGCCGCCGAGATCCTCCCCGACCGCGCCTCCGTCAACAGCGCGTCGGTGTCCACCACCGGACCGCGAGCGGCGTTCACCAGCAGCGCGCCGTCGCTCATGCGCGCCAGGAACTTCGCGTCGACCATGCCGCGGGTGGCGTCGGTCAGCGGGACGATCAGCACCACGACGTCGGCCTGAGGCAGCAGCTTCGGCAGCTCGTCGACGGAGCTGACTCCCGGACGCGCCCGTCTGGCGACCATGATCGGCTCCGCGTCGAAGGCGACGACTCGACGCGCGATCGCCTCGCCGATGGCGCCGGCCCCCACGACGAGCACCCGCTTGCCGACGAGAGTGTCGCGCGGTCCGGGATAAGCCCACTCGCCGCGCTGCTGCGCGCGGGCGAACACGTCGAAGCCGCGCAGCGACGCCACGGCCGCCGTCACCGCCCACTCGGCGGTCGCCGCGGAGTGCACCCCCTTGCCGTTGCACAGCGCGACGCCCCGCGGCACGACCGGCGTCCACACCTCCGCGCCGGCCGTCAACAGCTGCACCACTCGCAAGCCCGCCATGTCCTCGATCGGACGCGTCGACACCAAATCGCCGAGGAACGGCGGCACCCAGAACTCGACGTCCGACGGGGAAGAGGGGTATTCGCCTTTGCCGGCGAAGGTCTCGACGAGCACGCCGTCGGGCAGCTCCCCTATGGCGTCCCGTCCGTTTTCATGTGCGATCCAAACCTTCACCGGATGAAGCCTAGGGCCTGTGTGAGAGCCCTCTTCCGTGGCGAGCGGCCTCCAGGCGGGTGCAACGGCGGTAAGCCGCTGTACGGCCGCAAGCCCCGCGTGATCGAACAGACAAGAGCAAGGCGGAGGTGCTCCCGCATCCCGGTGTTGGATGCAGAAGTGCCGACGGTGGACGCGCAGCAGGAAACGGGGCTCTCACACAGGCCCTGGTGGCGGAAGAAGTTACCCTGACGGTGTGATTTCGCGTGCGTGGCTGGCCGTGCCGGCATTGACAATCGTGTTTGCGACGGGAGCGTGCGCGTTCGGCGATCCGCCTCCCGACGAGACCGGAAACCCGCCGAACCTGCCCGAGCCTTCGGACTCGGCCGAGGACCAGCCGGACGCGGCGACCATGCTTGAGGCGGTGGCCACGGGCCTCGAGACGCCGTGGGGCATCGCCTTCCTGCCCGACGAATCGGCCCTCGTCACCGAACGTGACACCGGGAAGATCCTGTCGATCACGCCTCCGGAAGAAGAAGGCAAGGCGGCGAGCGTCGAAGAGGTGCAGGTGATCGAGGAGGCGGTCCCCTCGGGCGAGGGAGGCCTGCTCGGCATCGCGGTCTCGCCGGACTACAAAGACGACGAGACGATCTTCGTCTACTACACCGCCGCGGACGACAATCGCATCGCCTCGCTGAAGCTGGGCGAGGATCCCGACCCGATCGTCACCGGAATCCCCAAGGCCGACCACCACAACGGCGGCGCGCTGGCGTTCGGGCCGGACGGAATGCTCTACGCCGGCACCGGGGACGCGGGCGACGACGAGCGGTCCCAGGACGAGGACTCCCTCGGCGGAAAGATCCTGCGCATGGACGACTCCGGCGACGCGCCCGGCGACAACCCCTTCGGCGACTCGCTGGTGTACGCCAAGGGCATCCGCAACTCGCAGGGCCTGACGTGGGACGCCGAAAAGCAGCTGTACGCCGCGGACTTCGGCGCCGACTCCGCCGACGAGCTCAACCGGATCGAGGCGGGAAAGAACTACGGCTGGCCCGAAGTGGAGGGCGTCGGCGACGACGGCGACTTCGAGGACCCGCTCGTGGTGTGGACGCCGGACGAGGCGTCGTGTTCTGGAATGGCTTACGTCAAACCGGTTCTCGTCACCGCATGTTTGCGCGGAGAGCGCCTGTGGACGGTAGAGTTGACTGACAAGGGCACCGTGACGGGCGAACCCGCCGCCAGCCTCGCCGGGGAGCTCGGGCGGCTGCGCGCGGTCGTCGAAGCCCCGGACGGCACCCTGTGGATAAGCACTTCCAACACCGACGGCCGGGGCGAGCCGCGGGACGACGACGATCAGATCGTTCGCGTATCGGCCGGGTCGGACACCGGAGGAGGAGCACACTGATCAAGGGCGACGGACCGCTCGCGCGGGTGCGTTCAGCGGTCGACAGGACACGCCGGGCGACGCGAGCAGGCGCGTCGACCCTTTCCAGACTCCCCCGCTCCAGCCGCGACCGGTTCCGCCGGGCCCGCGACAACTCCAAGATCCGACGCCTCGCCAAGGCCGCGGTCTTTTCCGCTCTCGCGGTCGCCTCGGCGTCGATCGGCATGTTCCTCGGCGGGGGCGCCAACGCCGACATCGGCCCGTTCAACGCGTCGGTCACATTGGAGCCTTCGAACCACGGCGAGTCCGAGGTCGGGCTGCCGCCGCTCGGCTCCATCATCTTCGACAGCCACGACGCGCCGCTGCGAATGTCGGTCGAGCTCAAGTCCCTCGAGCAGTCCAAGATAGAGGCCATCATCGCCGACCCCGACGGCGTGCGCAAGGCGAGCGACACCGTACCTACGGACGTGTTCGCCGCCGTGGTGAACGTGGCGCTGAGCGCGGTGGCCGCGGCGGCTCTCACCGGCCTGGTCGTGGGCGGGCTGGTGTTCCGCAACATGCGCCGCGCCGCCTGGTGCGGCACGCTTTCGCTGGTGGTCGCGGTGGCCGGCATAGGGCTTGCGGCGTCCACAATCAAGCCTGAATCGGTCGGCGAGCCTCGCTACGAGGGCCTTCTGGCCAACGCCCCCGCCGTGCTCGGCAACGCCGAATACATCTCCGACAACTACGAGCGCTATCGCACTCAGCTGCAGCAGTTCATCGTGAACTTGTCGGAGTTCTACACTCTCGGCCGGACGCTGCCCTCCTACGACCCCGACCCGGGCACGATCCGCGCGCTGCATGTCTCCGACCTGCATCTGAACCCGGGCTCGTGGGACGTGATCGAGTCGGTCGTCACGCAGTTCCAGGTCGACGTCGTGTTCGACACCGGCGACATCACCGACTGGGGCAGCGAGCGGGAGGCCAAGACGTACGCCGAAGGCATCCAGCGCGCGACCGTGCCCTATGTGTACTCGCGCGGCAACCACGACTCCATGCAGGTCCAGGAGGCCGTCGCCGATCAGCCCAACGCCGTCGTCCTCGACGACGAGGTGACGACCGTCGCCGGCTTGACGGTCGGCGGCATCGGCGATCCGCGGTTCACTCCCGACAAATCCTCCAATCCCACGGACGGCCGCGAGGAACAGGGGCTGTACGAAGCGGGCGCGCAGCTGCGCGACACCGCGCTGGAGTCCGAGACCGGCGCGGTGGACGTGGCCCTTGTGCACGATCCGCGCATGGCGCCGCCGCTCGCCGAAGCCTCGCCCCTGGTGCTGGCCGGTCACCGTCACGTGAAGCAGGCCGAGCTGCTCGACGACGACTCGCTGCTGATGGTGGAGGGCTCCACGGGCGGCGCGGGTCTGCGAGGGCTGGCCGGCGACGATCCGGTGCCGCTTTCGCTTTCGGTGCTGTACTTCGACAGCGAGGGCAAACGGCTGCAGGCGATCGACAGCATCTCGATCGGCGGACACGGCGAAACCGAGGTCACGCTGCAGCGTCACGTCATGGACAACGGCCTGCCCGGCGAGGACTCCGAGCTGATACCGCCGCCCGACGAGGTGAACCCGACGGACTCTTTGGAGCCGGACAACGACTGACCGTCGTAGCAATTCGTAGCACGCCGCGTTGCCGTGGCGCCATGGCGAGAACGATCAACCAGCGTGAACTGCGCAACGACAGCGGCGCGATTCCGCAAGCTGCCGCGGGGGGCGAGACGTTCATCGTCACCCGCAACGGCGCCCCCATGGCCGAGTTGCGGCCGCTGCAGCGCAGAACATTCGTCTCCAGGGAAGAGGTGTTGCGCAGCGCCGAACATCTGCCGCCGATCAACGGCGCCGAGCTGCGCAACGAACTCGACGACTTGTTCGACCAGGAGACCTTCGGTGATCGATGAACCGGAGTCTCCCGAGGGCTGCTCGACACCTCGGCGGCAATCGACTTTCAGCAGCGGCGGCCGCACGCACCTTCGGGTCGCTTTCCGGGCTTGTGGTCGCGGCAGGACGCAAGCCGCGTAAGCGCATCGCGGATCCGCAGATCGCCTCAACGGCAGTCGCCGACGGCGTGGCGCTCTATACCCGCAATCCCGACGATTTCAACGGGCTGGGAGGGCTCCTCAACGTCGTCGCGATGTGAGACGAAGCCGGCTCAGATCACCGTGTGGACGAATTCGTAGGCCAGCCTGGCGGCGAAGACGAGCAGGATGGCGCCGGAGGCGCGGTCGAACCACACGCGACGTTCCTTGGTGAGGAAGCGCCGCAGCGCCGTGGCCGCCGAAGCCAGCAGCAGGAACCACACCCACGAGGCGCTGACCACTCCGACGGCGAAGATCGGCCGCGTGGCCACGGCCTGCGCGGCGATGGCGGCGCCGAGCACCCCGACGGTGTCGAGGATGGCGTGCGGGTTGAAAAGCGACACCGCCGCGGTGCGTCGCAGCACCCGCGCGCCCGACCAGGAGCCCGCCTCGTCGGCGTCGAACTCCGCGGGCTTGGCGCGCAGCGACTGCACGCCCAAATACGTCAGGAACGCCGCGCCGCCGGCGAGCATGAGCGGGCGCAGGCCCGGCGCCGAGTTCAGCAGCGCCGAGGCGCCCGTCGCGCCGAGCACGATCAAGAGGGTGTCGCACAGCGAAGCCCCGACGACCGCCCACAGCGCGCGCGGCATCCCGACGGTGACGCCCTGATTGAACACGAAGACGTTCTGAGCGCCGATCGGCATGATGAGAGCCAGCCCGAGCGCCAGCCCGGTGAAAAGCGCGACCGTCACCGTCGACTCGCCATCGCCGTCGCCCCTTCCGACTCAGTCATATCGGACGAGGCTACTGCCGCCGCCGGACAAGGGCGTCGCGGCCGGCGGCGCGAACGTATCGCGATCCCTCCGAAGGCGTGTTCAGCCCAGCGAGTTGGTGGGGGTGGCGGCCCGGCAGCTGAAGTCCTCGCGGTTGTTGTCGCCGTCGGGCAGCTCCCGGTTCCGGGAGCCCGACTTGTGGTCGGACCAGTCGCAGGCCGCCGCCGGGGTGTGCTCGGTGCAGGCCGAGCCGTCCCGCAGACCGAAACCGTCGACCGGCTTCCCCGACATGTCGGCGATCCGCCAGCCGCCGTCCGCGGGAATGTCGACGTCAAGCCACAAATCAGGCGTCTGAGGGCCGGAGAAGTCACGTCCCCGGTAGTCCTCGCCGGCCAGCAGCAGGTACTGGCCGGGCCCGCCGATCCCGGAAATCACCGTGCCCGCGGGCAGGGTCAGCACCAGCGTCGGCGGTCCCGGCGCCTGGCAGGCGTACAGCCGCCAGCCGCCGATGTTCACCGGCCGGTCGCCGAGGTTGCGCAGCTCGAGGAATTCGTCGAGTTCGCCGCCGGGTCCCTCCGGGGCGACCTCGTTGACGACTAGGGATGCCGAGTCGGCGGCCGGCAGCCCGGCCGCGTGGCCGGTTCCCGACGTCAGCAGAATGACGACGCCTAGCAGCGCCGCCGGAATCAGTCCGGAACGCATCGTTTCTGTCTCCTTATAGGACACACGAGGGCACGCCCCTTGGGGCGTCGTCACATGAGTCCGAAGTTGTCCGTTGGAGAGTCGCCGGCAGCTTCGCGCCTCCCGGCTTCGCAAAGCCCAATCGCGATCAGCTGACCGACTCGTACGCGACGCTACTCGCTTCCCCAGGGGCCCACGGTAGGGTCCATAGTCCTTTTCAGGGCCCCCGTCGATTGGGCCCCTTGGCTAACGGGCACGCGGCGTCGAGACTCGAGTCAGGTCGTCAGGCTATTGCCGGCAGTCGAATGGCAGGCAGCTGACGGCCGTGGGGCCCCACCTCCCGCCACATTTCACATGCCCGACCCAGATTCGGGTCCAGAAAGGAATCGCATCATGCAGTTGCAATTCAAGAGGCTCGCGGTGCTTGGCGCCATGGGGCTTTTCGCCGGCGTGTTCTCGGTAACCGGCAGCGGCCCGGCCTCGGCGGACGAGGACGAGGCAGGGGGCCAGGAGTCGGTCGACGTCGTGATCAGCGAGGTCAAGACGCAGGGCGCCGGCGGCAGTACGGACGAGTTCGTCGAAATCGCCAACCGCAACATGGAAGACGACGTAAGCATCGGCGGATGGCAGCTGATCCGCTGCTCGTCGGGCGGTTCGGAAAACGTGCTCTTCACGTTCCCGGCCGGCACCACGCTCGAGCGTCTCGGCACCGAGGGCAGTCACTACCTGGTCGCCGGGCAGGGTTACACCGGCCCCGTCGAGGCCGACACCCAGATCCCCGTGAACATCGCCCGCAACGGCGGCGTGATGCTGAAGAACACCAGCAGCCTGCGCGTGGACGGCGTGGCCTTCTCCTCCGGCGCCGGCGCGTGCCTGGAAGGCTCGTCGGCTAATCCAGCGTCGAACAACAACCCCAACAACCTGTCCGCGCAACGCAACCAGGTGCTGCTGGAC
>JBOGDN010000642.1:0-2309 GCA_050742995.1 Stackebrandtia sp.
GTCGAGTACAACTCGGTGATGACGGCGCGAGACTACGAGGCCGCCGAAGTCGGCCAAAAGCGAGGCGAGATCGACCTGCCGACGCTTGAGATGCTTGAGCCCCCGACGTGGCTTGGCGTGCCCGAAGACGACGGCTGCGCCTACTACTGCGGAGACCAGGCCTTCGACGAGGACTCCCTGGTGTACCGGCTGTGCTTCAAAGACGACATCCTGACGTCCAAAGACGCTTACGGTCCAGAAGAGAGGCGAGAATAACTTGAAAGTCGTGACGGCTGACGACGAAACCATGATCCGCGCCGGAGTGCGCGCGATACTGGCCTGTGACCCGGACATCGAGATCGTCGCCGAAGCCGCGGACGGGCGCGAGGCCGTCGACCTGGTGCTTCGGCACCGCCCGGACGTCGCCCTGCTCGACATCCGGATGCCCAAGCTCGACGGACTCGCCGCCGCCGGCGAGATCCGCCGGCTCGCGCCCGACACGGGCGTCGTCATACTCACCACCTTCGGCGAAGACGAGTACATCGCCCGCGCGCTCGGCGCCGGCGCCGGAGGCTTCCTGCTGAAGTCCGGGGACCCCCGCGAACTCATCGCCGGCATCCGCGCGGTGGCCGCCGGGGCTGCCTACCTGTCGCCGCAGGCGGCCCAGCAGGTCATGGCCGAACTGGCGCGCGGCAGCGGCGGCGGCAGACTCGGACGCTCCGCCGAGGCGCGACGCAGCGTGGCGAAGCTGTCCGATCGCGAAACCGAGGCGCTGGCACTGCTGGGCGCGGGCCTGTCGAACGCCGAGATCGCCGCGCGAATGCACGTCGTGGAGGGGACGGTCAAGGCCTACGTCAGCGCGGTGCTCCACCGCCTCGAGGTGCGCAACCGGGTGCAGGCGGCCATCGTCGCCTACGAAGCCGGGATCGTCGACGGCGTCAAGGACTAATGCCAGCGGATCGGCGACAGCTCCTGCCACAGCTTCATGACGCAGGCGTCGCCCTCCATGACCAGGTCGTCGATGCGGCAGCGGTTCCACATGGCCAGATACAGCAGCTCCATCGGCCCGCGCAGTGTGCAGTCTGCCTCGACGGTGCAGGTGCGCGTGGTGCGCAGCGGCTCGTCGGTGATGTGCACGAACCAGTCGCGGTGGTGAGAGGTCTCGTCGGTGGAGTGCAGCCGCAGAATCTTCGGCGTGCTTGAACGCACTCGACTCGAACGACGCGAGTGAAAACCCGCCAACAGCTCGTCGAGCCCGTCGGCGGCGAACTCCTCGCCGATGGGGGAAACCTCGTCGCCGCGGGCGCTTTCGGCGTCGACGCGGTGAATGCACGTCTCGTGCGCCTGACGTCGCGTCCACGACGCCACCGGCGGCAGATTGCGCATCAGCTGCCAGCACACCAGGTCGGGGTCGGCGGCTGTCAACGTCCGCACCAGCTGCGAGTGACTCTCCCGGTACCACTCCACAAGCAGCGCGTCGTCGGGAATCGGACCGGCGATGAGATCGAACTCGGCGTTTTCCGGCGGGACGGTGCGGGCCTCGGCCACCACCGTCTTCACCCAGCGGTGGACTGCGCCGGTGTGCCACAGCAGATCTCTGATGGTCCAGTCAGGGCATGTTGGCACCGGCGCACAGAGGCCGACTTCGTCGGCTGCCGCAGCCAACAGCGCACCTTCGCGTCGCAGCGTCTGAAGGTGATCAACATTTTCCATCGGAAAGGAGTGTGGCATCAGAACGTGGGGGGTGCAACAGCTGGGTGAAGGCGATATGAAAACGTTAGCGGACTATGGCGGCGGCGCTGTCGGCTCGGCGACTCAGGACTATCTTCGACGTCGTGAACCCGCCGCCGAGCAGACTGCTGGTGCTCACCGACGCGCGTGCGTGCCCTCGCCGGCTCGGCGACCAGATTAGACTGGCGCTGGACGGCGGCGACTTCAGTCTCGTCGTGCGGGAAAAGCACCTGAGCTCGGAGCGCCGCCGCGAGCTGGCCGGCGAGCTCGCCGAGATCCTCCAGGCGGCCGGGCGGCGCCTGATCGTCGCCGACCCGACCTGGCCGGTCGACGCCTGTCACCTGTCGGCCCACACGCCGGCGCCCGTCCCGCGTCCGGCGATCGCCGGCAGATCCCGGCACGCCGGCGACCCGCCGCCGCGCGGCCTGGACTACGTCACGTATTCGCCGATCTACGCCAGCGCCTCCAAACCCGGATACGGCCCCGAAATCGCCCCTGCCGGGCTCGCACGGTACTGCCGGGCGATCGCGCGAAGCCCCGAAGCCGTGCCCGTCTACGCGCTGGGCGGAGTCGACGACCCGCAGCGGGCCGCGCAGTGC
>JBOGDN010000643.1:0-1643 GCA_050742995.1 Stackebrandtia sp.
CCGACGTGCTGGTCGCGGCTGCCGGTCGCGCGCGCATGGTCGGCGCCGAGTACGTCAAGCCCGGCGCCGTGGTCGTCGACGTGGGCACGAATCCCACAGACGACGGCGGACTGGTCGGCGACGTCGACGCCGCGGCCGTCGAAGGCGTGGCCGGCGCGTTGACGCCGGTGCCCGGAGGGGTCGGGCCGGTGACGACGATCCTGCTGATGCGCAGCACGGTCCAGGCGGTGCAGCGGCAGTTAGGGCCTGTGGAAGTGCCGCATAGCCGACAGTTTCACCTTCGGTTTCGACATAGCGTCGGTGCGTAACCCGACGCTAAGCGAACAGGAGGTGCGGTATGCGCGACAACGCTCGCCGCGTCGCGGTCGGCTTTGCCGCCGCGGCCGCCGCCGTTGCGATCTCGACCCCGGCGTACGCCTACGCGCACGACCGCGTGGCCAGCCCGTGGCTGCACACGCTGCTCGACGTGCTCACGCTGGCCGTGGTCACGTCCCCGCTGTGGACGACCTACCTGTGGGGCTCCGCGCGCAGACGCGGACTGCTGGCGCTGGTCGCTCTGGTCCAGATCCCGGCCGCCGTCTTCGCGTTCGTCCCGATCGCCGACCCGGCGCTGCACGCCGTCGCCTTGACGCTTGGCCTGACGATCACGGCCACTTCGCTGTGGCACGTCCGCAGGGCGGCCAAATTGGAGGCGACCGAAGCCGTCGCCGCCGAATCCTGATCGACCGGTCCGCGTTTAGCCTGCGACCAGTTCGCGGGCGCGGCGCGGTCTGTCGCCGTCCGCCGCCGGCAGCTCAACGACGCGCTGTCCGCGCGGCGTGCGGATCGTCAACGCCGAGACTTCGCCGTCGCGGCGTTTTACTCGCACGTCGGGGCAGCCCGGGTGCGGCCCGTCGAACTCTCCGTCGGGCGTGGCGGCCGCGTGGTGGGAGCAGTGCTCCTCGCCGACCGGCCCCCAGGCCCGGAAAAGCTCAACGCCGTCCATCATGTACATCCCGACGCTGAGGATTCCGTCGCCGTCGGGGCGGCGATAGAAGGCCCCGCACAGGCCCGGCACGATCACGTCGTCGAAGTCGACGTCGTAGAGGACCTTGTGCAGCGAGAACTCGGCCAGGTCGGGGACGCCCCCGGCGTCGGCGGAAAACGAAAGCACGCCCGGTTCAACGACGCGGGCGTGCCTCGGTGACGTGCGGACGGCTGCTATCCGAAAAAGACTTCGACTTCGCGAAGCCGCTCGTCGGGGACGGACTTGAGCTCGGCGGTGGCCGTCGAAAGGGGGACGCGGACGATGTCGGTGCCGCGCAGCGCGACCATCTTGCCGTAGTCGCCTTCGTGGACGGCGTCGACGGCGTGCAGGCCGAATCGGGTCGCGAGCACGCGGTCGAAGGCCGAGGGCGTGCCGCCGCGCTGGACGTGACCCAGCACGACCGTGCGCGCCTCCTTGCCGGTCTGCGTTTCGATCTGGTCGGCCAGCCACTGGCCGATCCCGCCCAGGCGCACGTGTCCGAA
Source organism: Stackebrandtia sp. (assembly GCA_050742995.1). GTDB lineage: Bacteria > Actinomycetota > Actinomycetes > Mycobacteriales > Micromonosporaceae > Stackebrandtia. Next base: position 1,510 of record JBOGDN010000643.1, read on the forward strand.
CTCGTCGAGCTCGCCGGTCTGCGTCACCATTCCGCCCTCGGTCGGCACGGCGCCTTCGGCCACGACGATGATCGGCGAGTAGTCGATGCGGAAGCGGGACTCGACGTAGCCGACGACCTGTTTGAGGTCGAAGG
>JBOGDN010000644.1:0-2593 GCA_050742995.1 Stackebrandtia sp.
CCTCCAGGACGCTCACTGCAGCGCTCCGGGGTGGACCGGGTCCTCGGTGTCCTTCTCCTCGGCCATGCCGATCGGCCCGTCGAGGCCGGCGGAGAGGAACTGGCTGACCACGGGCTCGGCCGAGGCCAGGATCTGCTCGCGGGAGCCGAAGGCGATCAGCTCGCCGCGGTAGAGCATTCCGATGTGGTTGGGCAGGGTCCTCGCGGTGTTGATGTCGTGGGTAACGATGAGGAACGTCGCGCCGGTCTCGGCGTTGAGCTCCCAGATGAGCTTGCCGAGAAAGGCGGTGCGCACCGGGTCGAGGCCGGAGTCGGGCTCGTCGCACAGGATCAGCTCGGGCTCCATGACCAGGGCGCGCGCCAGGCCGGCGCGCTTGCGCATGCCGCCGGAGATCTCGGAGGGGAGCTTGTTCTCGTCGCCGACCATGCCCACCAGGTCGAGGCGGGACATGACGATGTCGCGGATCTCCTTCTCAGTCTTGCGGGTGTGCTCGCGCAGCGGGAAGGCGATGTTGTCGAAGACGGACATGGAGCCGAACAGCGCGCCGTCCTGAAAGAGCACGCCGCAGCGGCGGCGGATCTCGTACAGCTCGCGCTGACTGGAGGCGGTGAGCTCCTGGCCGCCGATGTAGACCTTGCCGCGGTCGGGTCGCAGCAGTCCGATGAGGGTTTTCAGGAACACCGACTTGCCCGTGCCGGACGGCCCGAGCAGCACCGTGATCTCGCCTGCCGGAATGTTCAGGGACACGTCGGACCACACCGGCGTGCCGCCGTTGAATGATTTCGTCAAGCCGATCGTCTCAGCACCGGCACCCATGCATGTCCTCCCCCGGACGTCGGGATCGGGGCTACTGCTGGGTAGACGTCCGGCTTGTAGCACAGCAGCGTATCGAACGTCACAGACGGAAAAAACCGTCCCCGGCATTACAGGTTCGTAACGACCAGCGAAATCTCCCAATGCCGTCAGTTATGGGACGGATTTCCACGGAGTTTCGCCGAGTCTCGCGGGAACGGCGTTTCAAAAATGCCGGAACAGCCCGAGCCGGGGTGGGGAGGAGGGATGCCGGCCCGGGCTGATCGCGGCTCCGGCGGCTTTCGGCGCTGGTCGCGTCGTGCCGCCGGGGTCTTTCAGCCTTGGCGGTGGACCCGGACGTAGTCGACCTGCATCGACTCCTCGTCCACGGTCGGCGGGATTTCGGAATACACGAACATGTCGAGCAGGAGCGCGCCGTCGCCCTCGTACTGGCCGCCGCGGCAGACCTCTTCGCCGTTGAGGTACCAGACGGTCTCGTCGGCGTTGAGCTCCTGGCCGATGACGAGCCAGTCCTGGGTCAGGTCCACGGGGGATTCGTAAACGCATCCGTGGCCGTCGCCGTAGTGGTTGGTGAGGTAGAGGCGACGGTTGTTGTCGCTGTAGTACTCGTAGGTGTCCTGCTCGTTGGAGCCGTCGCCGTTCCACGTCCAGGTGGAGGGCCAGAAGCCGGCCTCGTCGGGGAGCTTGACCTTGGACTCGATGTAGTCGCCGGGCTGGACGCTGAACTCGTTGTCCGGGCCGTTGCCGCAGGAGTGGCCGGTGGTGATGAGGCCGCTGGACCACTCGTAGTCGGGTTCGGGGTTGTCGCGGCGCGCGGTGATGGTCAGCGCGTCGTCGGCGACCGAGAGAGCGTCCCAGGTGTGCCACTCCAGCTGCTGGTTGCCTTTGTTCCCAAGGCAGCGGTCCGCTTCGGCGTCAGAGTGGATACTCCACTTCGAGCGGTCCACTTCGTTGCCTTCGAACTCGTCGGCGAACGCGGTCGGCCAGTCGGCGCCGGGGGCGGTCGCCGCGGCGTCGGCCGAATTGTCGGCTGGAGCGGCGTTGTCTTCGTCGGCAAACGCGAAATAGGGGACGGTCACCGCCAACACTCCTGTGGCGAGACCCGCGCAAACCAGTCCTGCTTTGCGTCTCACAAAGGCTCCTTCTCCTCCGGGCGTATCGGAACGTATCGGGAGTTTGTACGACCCGACCACAACTTGCCTATATCGACTACCGCTAATATCTCCCAAACATGGGCAACTGCCCCAGAGGCCCACAGAAAGGAACATCTCGTGAGAAATCCCGGCAAACTCATCGGTCTGTTCGTCGTCGCCCTGGCATTCGCGGCCCCCGCGACCGCCAACGCCTCCGGCGTCCAGGCCAACCTCGTCGACGGCTCCATCACCGCCGAAGGCAACACCTGCACCTTCGCCGACGCGAGCACCAGCGCCAACCCCCCGGACACCCTCACGGTGGACGCCGCCACCGTCAAGCCGGAGTGCGGCGACGCCTCGGTGACGCTCAACAACGATCCGAAGATCACGTTCGACGACGCGAACGGCGCCGCCACGGCGGACGTCATCGACATCACCGGCTCCCAAAGCGGCGTGGAGTGTCGTTACAAGGCCGCGGACGTGACGCTGAATCGCGACGGCGACACGCGGAACTACGCCGGCGGGCCGTACACCGGCGAAAAAGTCGACGGCAGCCCACTGTGCCCCGACACCGTCAAGATCGACGAAGCGTCGATGTCGTTCCACTAGGCGGTTACTGTGGTGTGCGGCGCTCCGCTGTGTAGCTG
>JBOGDN010000645.1:0-10033 GCA_050742995.1 Stackebrandtia sp.
GTCCTCGGCCGTGTGACGTCCCCGGCGGCACGTGACCAGGCGCTCGTTGAGCTCCACGGCGCGCGCCTCCTCGAACATGTCGACCACCGCGTGCGAGTCCGAGCCCAGCGACAGCGGCGAACCCGCCGCGCGCAGCGCCGACGCCGGACCGACGCCGTCGGCCAGATCCCGTTCGGTGGTGGGGCAGAAGCAGGCGATCGTCGACGTGCCGCCCAGCAGCGCCACGTCCGCGTCGGTCAGGTGCGTGGCGTGCACCGCCGTGGTGCGCGGCCCGAGCACGCCGACGTCGGCGCACAGCTGCGCCGGGGTGCGCCCGTGCACCGCGAGGCAGGCCTCGTTCTCCCGCACCTGCTCCGACAGGTGCAGATGCAGCGGCGCGTCGCGTTCGCGCGCCCAGTCGGCGACGTCCCGCATGGCCTGCGGCGGGCAGCCGCGCACCGAGTGAATCGCCGCGCCCAGCCGCGGCGGCCCGTCGTGCGCCGCGCCGAGACGCTCCAGACGCGCCGCCCAGGCGTCGACGGAGCCGTCCCCGAATCGCCGCTGCGGACCCGCGAGCGGCGTGCCGTCCACATCGGCCTGCAGATAGCAGGTGTCCAGCAGCACCAGCTCCACCCCGGCTTGGCGTGCCGCGTGCGCCAGCGCCAGCCCCATTTCCGCGGGATCGGCGTATCCGGCGCCGTCGACGTCGTGGTGCACATAGTGGAACTCCACCACCGTGGTGACGCCCGCCAGCGCCATTTCCGCGTATGCCGCGCGTGCGAGGGCGAGATAGCGCTCGGGTGTGAGTCGGCGCGCGGCGGCGTACATCTGCTCGCGCCAGGACCAGAAGTCGCCCTTGCCGGCGTGGGTGCGTCCCCGCAGCGCCCGGTGAAAAGCGTGCGAGTGCGCGTTGACCAGACCCGGGATCGTCAGCCCCGGCAGGCGTGTGGCGTCGGACGGCGTGTCGGCGCCGACGACGAGGGAGTCGATCTTCCCGTCGGCGACGTCGATCGTCACCTTCTCGGCGACGCCGACGTCGGCCGACAGCCAGGCCCGCTCGGCGTGGAAACGCGTCAACACGCCAGCTCCCGCAGCACCTCGGCCAGCGCCCGAACCCCGGCGAGGCAGTCGGCGGTCTCGGCGTGTTCGGTCGGGGAGTGAGAGATCCCGGTGGGGTTGCGGACGAAGAGCATCGCCGTGGGGAAGCGCGACGCGAGCACGCCCGCGTCGTGGCCCGCCCCGGTCGCCAGCAGCGGGACGTCCCCGAGCAGCGCGGCGACGCGATCGCGCAGCGCGGCGTCGAAGTCCACTTCGGCGCTGTACGATTCGCGCGCGATCGTCACCTCGACGCCGTCGCGTTTCGCGCGCCGCGCCGCAGCCGTCTCCACTTCGGAAACGACCTGCTCCAGCGCCTCTAGCCGCTCGGCCCTGGCGTCGAGCCACCCTCGCACGCGCGAGGGGATCGCGTTGACGCCGTTGGGTTCGCACACGACTCGTCCCACAGTGGCCACGGCACCGGCGAGCCGCGCTTTCTTGCGCGCGGCCAGCACCGTGTTGGCGTAGGTCAGCATCGGGTCGGCGCGATCCTCCAGCCGCGTGGTGCCGGCGTGGTCGGCGCGTCCGCGAAACTCCATCCGCCAGCGCCCGTGCGGCCAGATCGCGCTGCCCACGGCCACCGGCACGTCGTCCATGTCGATCTGGGCGCGGCCCTGCTCGATGTGCATCTCCACGAAGGCGTCGACGCGGGAGCAGCGCTCGGCGTCCTCGCCGACGGCGTCCGGATCGCCGCCGGCCTCGGCCATGGCCTCGGCGAAGGTCGTGCCGGTCTCGTCGGCGAGGGCGCGAGCCCGCGCCGGGTCGATCGCGCCGGACATCAGGCGCGAGCCCAGGCATGCCACGCCGAAGCGGCCGCCCTCCTCCTCGGCGAAGGCGGCCACGCCGATCGGACGACGCGGCCGGGCGCCGCTGTGACGCAGCTGGTCGATCGCGGCGAAGGCGCCGACCACGCCAAGCGGACCGTCGAACGCCCCGCCGTCGGGCACCGAGTCCAGGTGGCTTCCCGCGACGACGGCGCCGCCGTCGGCCGGATCGCCCCACCACGCCCACAGGTTCCCGTTGCGGTCGGTCTCGGCGGTCAGATCGCGCCGATTCGCCTCCTCGAAGAACCACGCGCGGCATTCGCGGTCGGCCGCGGTGAACGTGAACCGTCGGTACCCTCCCGTGGCGTCGAAGCGGCCCACGTTCGCCAGGTCGCGCCACATCTCCTCGAACAGCACGTCGTCGAGACTATCGACGGGCGGGGCCGGCGGGCCCCGGCGGCAGGTGCGCGGGCTCGCCGAGGACGTCGCGGGCGAGCAGCGTCGCGCCGGCGACGGCGGCCGGCATGGTCGCCACGGCGCCGAAGGGGATGAGGAACAGCAGGAAGACGGGCACGCCGAAGCCGCACGCCATGCCGCGGCGGCGGCGTAGGAGCGGGCGATACTGGCGGTAGCGAAGGCCGCGGCGGTTGAACGCGTAGCCGGTGAGTTCGACCGCCATGAACCAGCCGCCGACGAGGATGCCCAGCGTGAACGCGACGACCTGCCCGACGAGGGGGACGCAGTTCAGGGCGAAGATCGCCACACCCGCCAGCAGCGACTTGCCGAGCAGCCGCGCCGCGTCGGACAGCGACTTGCCCAGCGACTCCCAGAACGACTCCTCCACAGAGGCGGCGCCGCCGAAGGCGTCTTCGACCCGCGCGGAGACCGCCTCGTAGAAGGGGTCTCCGATCAGCAGCGTCAGCCAGGCGAACAGCACCACGCACAGCCAGATCGCCAGTCCGAACGCCGCGACCCCGACGGCGACGCGGGTCGCGACGCGGGCGGCGTCGGACCAGCCGTCGGCGAAGCCGGTCGCGGCGGCGGCGAGGTCTGAGATGTTCACCGCCAGCAGCACCAGGGCCGCGCCGAGGACCAGCGCGGCCAGCAGCGCGGGGATCGCGCCCAGGAACATCACTTTGGGCCGTCTGCCCCAGAAGCCGAAGCCCTGCTTCAGATGCCGCAGGCCGGCGGTGAACTCGCGCATGGCGGTCAGCGTAGTGTCGCCGTGCTCGGCGCCGGTTACGGCGCCTTTGGACAATCTCGGGAAAGTTGTCCACAACGCCGCGTTTTCCACAGGCGGAGACGCGCCGACTGGCCGGAAGCGCTCCCATATCGATAGGCTGAAGCCATTAGGGAGGAGGTTGGAGGCCCCCAAGCCGGTTCGGGTCGGGGCCGGCGAAGGGCTCGGGTCGCCGCCGGGTCAGGAGACGGCGTCGACGGCCTTGACGAGCGGCGCGAGCTCGGGGTGCTCCGCGGCCTCGGCCAAGCTTCGTTTGACCGCGTCGTCGTGGGTGGGGGTCGCCTCGGCGAGCAGGCGCAGGCCGGACTCGGTCACGTCGGCGTAGATGCCCCGTCGGTCGGTCGCGCACAGGTAGCGCGCGAGCAGCCCGCGGTCCTCCAGCCGCGTCACCAGGCGGGTGGTGGCGCTTTGGCTGAGCACTGTCGCCTCGGCCAGCTGCTGCATCCGCATGTGGTGTTCTTCCTGCTGCGACAGCAGGTGCAGGACGCAGTATTCGTTGACGCTGAGGCCGTGGGCCTCCTGCAGGGCGCGTTCGATGCGTTCCTCGATGCGGTTGTGCAAGGCGGCGAGTCGCCGCCATCCCCGGGCTTGTGTCACCGCGCACACTCCTTTGACGTTCATACCTGCGCGTGGTGAGATAGCAGGCGTTCGCAAATAACAAGCGTCTGCAAATAACCGCGCGCGCCTCTAGACGCGGACGCCGACAACTGTAGCTCTGAAAGGAGCACACGTGCCTGTCGCACTCTTCGCGCTGGTGATCAGCGCCTTCGGCATCGGGACCGCCGAGTTCGTCACTATGGGCTTGGTGCCGCAGCTCACCTCCGAGTTCGACGTCTCGGTTCCCGCCGTGGGCATGCTGGTGTCCGCCTACGCCTTCGGCGTGACCGTCGGAGCGCCGATCCTCACCGTGCTCGGGGCGCGACTGCCTCGCAAGACCATGCTGCTGGCGCTCATGACCGCCTATCTCGCGGGCAACCTGATGTCGGCGCTGGCGCCCTCCTACGAGGCGCTCATGGCCGGTCGGATCGTCGCCTCGCTCACCCACGGCGCGTTCTTCGGCATCGGCGCCGTGGTCGCCTCCGAACTCGTCGCGCCCGACAAAAAAGCGCGCGCGATCGCGCTGATGTTCACCGGAGTCACGCTCGCCAACGTCCTCGGAGCCCCCGGCGGCGCCTTCGTCGGGCAGCAGTTCGGGTGGCGCGCGACGTTCTGGGCGGTCGTCGCGGTCGGGGTCGTCGCCTTCGTCGCGCTGATCGCGTTGGTTCCCGCGCGGCCGCGGCCGGCCGACGCGGGCATCCGCAAAGAGCTGACCGTTTTCACCCGAGCGCAGGTCTGGCTGGCCCTGGCCATGACGACCGTCGGCTTCGCGCCGGTCTTCGCCGTCTACACCTACATCGAGCCGATCCTCACCCAGACCGCGGGCTTCTCCCCGGGCGCCGTGCCGCCGGTCATGATGCTGTTCGGCGTGGGCCTCGTGGCGGGAAACCTGTTCGGCGGCAAGCTCGCCGACAAGGCGGTGATGCCCGCAGTCTACCTCACGCTGGCAGGGATCACCGCGGTTTCCTTGACCTTTTGGTTCACCGCCTCCTCGCAGATCGCCCTCGTCGTCACCGTCCTCGTCTTCGGTTTCGTCGGCTTCGCCTGCGTGCCGCCGCTGCAGATGCGGATGCTGGACACAGCCGAAGGCGCGCCCGCGCTCGCCTCGGCGGCCAACATCGGCGCGTTCAACCTCGGCAACGCGCTCGGGCCCTTCCTGTCGGGGACGGCGATCGGCGCCGGTCTCGGCTTCACGTCCGCGGCCTGGGTCGGCGGCGCCCTGGGAGCGGCGGGCCTGGCGATCGCGCTGTACGCCGGCATGCGCGACCGGACGGCCGCGCCCGCGCTTGTCGCGGCCGCTAAGAGTTGAGGAAATCCGAAACGCGCGAACGCAGGTCGGCGCGGCGCGTCCACAGCACGCCTGGATCGGCGTAGACGTGCAGGGTCGCGTTCGGCAGCGCGGCGGCCAGGCGTTCGGCCACAGACGCGGGGTGGGCGTCGTCGCCGCGGCAGCCGAGCACGAGCGCCGGACACGTCGCCTCGGCCAGGACGCCGGCGTCGTCGAGGGCGACTTGACCGGACAGTACGGCCGGCAAGCCGTGCATGCTGGGCAGGCACAGCGTCTTGGCCTGGGTCGCGGCGAAGACCTGGGCGGCGCGGGTTTCGCGCAGCTCGGCGGGAACCCCCTCGAGGATCGCCGCGGTCGCCTCGCCGACGTCGCCGCGCGAGGCGGCCGCGTCCAGTCGCGCCAGGCGTCCGGAGGCCGGTGCGCCGCGCGGCGAGTCCAGCACCGCCGGCAGGAAGAACACCGCCCGCGCGAAGCGATCCGGCGTGTCCGCAAGCACGCGGCACAGCGCTCCGGCGCCCATGCTCACCCCCACGGCGCGGCCGGCGCCGCGGGAGTCGGCGACCGCGCGCAGGTCGGCGGCGAGCGCGGCGTAGCCGAAGTCGTCGACGGCGACGCCGTCGTGGGCGCGCGCGGTGTAGAAGACCTTGGTCCCGTCCACGCCGCTTCCCAGCGGACGGGCGTCGGCGATTCCTCCGCCGAAGCCGTGCGCGAAGACCGTGACCGGCTCGCCCGAGCCGCGAACCAGGGTCTCTACCACGGACCGGTGTCCGTCCCCTTCAACGCGGGACGGATGTCGAGCAGGTACACCAGCGACGCGATCAGGCCGATGATCCCGAAGATGCCCAGACCGGCGCCTCCGCCTCCGCCGATGCCCAGCGCGGAAAGCAGCATGGTGCCGGCGAGGATCGCCAGCCACGCGCCCTTGGAAAGCGGCCCCGCCACGCCGAACGCGTCGGAGCGCTGCAGCGCGCAGTGCAGCAAGGCGGCCAGCGCGAGCAGCGAAGCCACGACAGATATGCCTTGCATCGTGTAGGCCTCGACGAGCAACGCGAAGTTCTGCGGCATGGCTGCAAGCCTAACGTCGTCGCCGAATCACTGAAAAGCCCCGCCACGCCGCTCCAGGAGAACGTGCAGGGTCTGCTGGATGGTCTCCTTGACTTTGTCGGCGAGGTTGAACACCTCAAGGGGGTCGTCGGCGAGGTCGGCGAGACCTTGGGTGGCGATGGGCTCGCCGAACTCGATGATCCACTTGCTCGGCAGCGGGATCGCGCCAAGCGGCCCCAGCCACGGGAACGTGGGAGTCACCGGGAAGTACGGCAGGTTGAAAAGCCGGGCCAGCAGCGGGATCTCGCCGATGATGGGGTAGATCTCCTCGGCGCCGACGATCGAGACCGGGATGATGGGCGCGCCGGTGGTCAAGGCGGTGGCGACGAATCCGCCGCGCCCGAAGCGCTTCAGCTTGTACCGCTCCCACATCGGCTTGCCGGTGCCTTTGACGCCCTCGGGAAACACGCCGACGATCTCGCCGGAGCGCAGCAGCCTTTCGGCGTCGGCGTTGGACGCCAGCGTGGCGCCGGTCTTGCGGGCGTATTCGCCGAGCACGGGGGCCTTGAACACGAAGTCGGCGGCGAGCAGGCGCAGGCGCCGGTGGGCCGGGTGGTCGTCGAAAAGGGCCAGCTGCACCATGAGCGCGTCCATGGCGACGGTGCCGGAGTGGTTGCCCACCAGCAGCGCCGCGCCCTCCTTGGGGACGTTGTCGAGGCCGACGGTCTCCACCCGGAACCAGTCCCGGTACAGCGGACGCAGCAGGGGAAGGGTGACCTGTTCGGTCAGCTCGGTGTCGAAGCCGAACTCGTCGACGTCGTACTCGCCCGCGATCCGGCGCGACCACAGCTCATACAGTTGATCGATCTTGCGGCCCAGGCGATCCTCGCTCACCACCTGTCCTCCTTGTCTAAGATCTCGCGTTGACGTCGCGGGGGCCCATGACGGACATGAGCGCGTGCCCGGCGACGAAGTCGTCGAACGCCTCGGCGGTGGGGCGCGGGGTGACGTCGTAGGACTTGGTCAGGTGCGTGACGTCGACGACGCGTCCGAAGCGGAGAAAGTCCAACTGGTCGCGGGAGAAGTCGACCAGGCCGCGTCCGCGCGCCAGCGCGCCGAATCCCCGCAGCACTGACTCCAGCGTCGGCGCGGCGATCCTGCCGGCGCGGCGGATCGCCTGCGAAAGCAGCAGCGCGCCGGGGCCGGCGACGTTGAACACCTCGGGACGGCCTTCCAGCGCGGGACGGTCGCCGAGCGTGACCCGGTGCAGCACGTCCATGGCGTCTTCGATGTGCAGGAACTGCACGCGCGGGTCGTACCCCAGGATCGTGGGGACGACCGGCAGGGAGAAGTACCGCGACAGCGACGTGTCCGAGGTGGGGCCAAGCAGCGGCGCCAGTCGCATCACCTGCACGGCCACGTCCGGCCGCCGCCTGGCGAAGCCTCGCGCGTAAGCCTCGACTTCGCCGATGTCGGAGGCGAACTCGCCTCTCGGCGCGGCGCGCAGCTCGGTTTCCTCGGTGAACACCGCGGGGTCCCGGGAGGAGGCGCCGTAGGCGGCTACTGAGGACTTGATCACCACTCGACGTACCGACTCCGCGCGCTGACAGGCCGCGAGCAGGTGCATCGTGCCGAGGATGTTGGACTCTTTTTGGGCGGTGCGGCCGCCCGAACGCACCGCCGAGGCGGCTACCGCGGCGTGCAGCACCACGCCGACGCGTTCGTCGTTGAGCAGTGCGTTGACGTCGCCGTTGTCGAGGGAGTCGGTGGCGACGCCGATGACTCTCTCCACCCGGTCGTCGGCCCGCAGCCGCGCCGTCAGTCGGCCGGCGAGGTACCTGTCCGCGCCGGTGACAAGGACGGTCGCGGAAGCCACGTCGCGCTACTTGCCTTGACGGCGACGCTGCACTCGGGTTCGGCGAAGCAGCTTGCGGTGCTTCTTCTTCGCCATCCGCTTACGCCGCTTTTTGACGACCGAACCCATAGATGTTCCTCGCAGTGCTAATCCAGTGTTGAGTGGGCCGGTCCGTCGTTCGCCTGAACGCCTGCCTAGCCCAGGCCGTGATGCGGCCAGCCCGACAAGGCTAGCGTGGTGACGCACGTCGACCGAGTCGAGGGGGCCACCACGCCCCGCCTCCCCATAGTCAGTTGTCTTTGAACGTCGCGGCCAGGTACTCCTGAACGGCGTTCTCGGGAACTCGGAACGAGCGCCCGACCCGAACCGCGGCGAGGTCGCCGGAGTGAACCAGTCGGTAGACGGTCATCTTCGACACGCGCATCAGCGCCGCGACCTCCGCGACGGTAAGGAACCGAACCTCTTCCAACAGGTTGTGTGTTCCCATGGCGTTTGCCACCATTCCCTTCCGCGATAGCCGACTTTCGTCGACATCGGCGACACACCGGATTGGTGCGTCGAACACCAAGAGTAATGTGGTATGGCGAGTGATGGCGATGATTCTGGGTGTATCGTTTGTTACTTCCCGGCGCTGAGCTGGCCGATGAAACCCCTGTTCGAAGCGGGTTCAGCCCAGATCGCCCTCCACGCTGGATTAGCCTTCGCCTTCGACCCCGGGTTAGCCTGCTTCGTCCTCGACGAAGTCGGCCATCTCGTCGAGCAGGTCCGAGTACGACTTTCCGTAGACCTCTTGCGCGGCCTCCTCGGAGTCGGCTCCCTCGCGCGCGATCTTGCCGAAGAACTCCATGAACTCGTCCTTGCCGTACTCGTTGAACACGTAGTAGGCGCCGTAGAAGGCGATCCCGTACTTGGCGGACCCGGTGAGCGCGTCGTCGGAGTTGGACGCCGCGGCGAAGTCGCGATCCCAGTCGGACCCGGAGAGATACTGCTCGACGTCCCGGTTGCGGGGGTAGGCGTCCAGCGAGTTTTCCGGTCCGTGGTCGATGAGCTCGGCGATGCCCTCGGCAAGCCACCACCGGTCCTCCGAGTAGCGCTCGTCGGGCGCCTGGTTCAACGTGGCGACGTGCCCGAGCTCGTGTCGCATGGTCGACTCGAACTCGAAGCTGTCGCGGGTGCGTTCGGCGTGCATCACGACCTCGGATCCGCCGGGAACCTGCTCGCCCTCGTCGTCGAGGGTCGGCAGCGGGACGGCGAAGCCCACGACGTTTGTCATCGAGTCGGCGCCAAAGCCGAACCAGCGGTCGAACTCCTCCTCGCCGGCCAGGTAGACGACGTAGCGTTCCACCGGCACGTAGACGGCGTACTCGTCGGCGTTGGCGGCCGCCTCGTCGGCGACCTCGACGGCCTCGGCGAGCTTGTCGGCGTACTTCCGCGGCGCCGCCACGATGGCCCGCTCTCCGACCTCGGCCTCCAGGTAGTCGGTCTCCCACGGCCGCGGGCCGACTTCGTGGGAGTCGGAGACCTCCGTCATGCGAAGTTCGGAGTCTTCGTCGGACCACTCGGTGTCGAGGACGACGGCCGAGCTGGCGCACTCTTCGCCGACTTCGCCGCCGAAGCAGTACACCACCCCGAGGCGGTAGCCGACGACGCCTTCTTCGGCGTCGATCGGTCCCTCGAGCACTTGGTAGTCGTACTGGGATACCGCCATGTTGCGCAGCGTGTCGAAACGATCTTCCATGACGTCGTGCAGCGAGGGGTCGAAGACGTCGAGCCAGGCGTCCAGGTCGTCCTCGAACAGCGCCTCGGCGTGGCTGTCCAGCTGCAGCTCGACCTGCTGGCTCAGCCACTTCTCGCGGACCTCCGGCGGGTCGCCCTCGGTCGGGCTTGGGTAAAGCGACACCTCCGGCTCGGCAACGGAGCCCGTCTGTCCGCTGGCGAAAAGAGCGGTGACGGGGATGGCCGCGGCAGCGGCCAGGACGAGGATCAAGACCACGGCGACGAGCGTCCCGTTGCGCCGGCGGCGAGGCGGAGGCGGAGCGAACATCGGGTATCCGGGCGGGAAGGCGCCGCCCGGCGGTGCGGGATACCCCGGCGGCAGACGATGCGCCGCGGTCAGGGCGGGATTCGCGGGGCGCGGCGCCGGCTGCGGCGGCCGCGGGCCGGGGATCTGG
>JBOGDN010000646.1:0-6509 GCA_050742995.1 Stackebrandtia sp.
CCGCGCGCCCGCGACAGCTCGAGCGCCACGTGATCGGCCAACCTGGTCCGCCAGCCCGACATGTCAGCCGTCCTTTCGAGTCTGTTCCCGGCCGCGCAGGAACGCGGCGACCAGGACCGGACCGACCGCGGCGGCGTCGACCGCCCGGTTCTTCTCGGCGGCGGCCTGCTCGGCCTCGTCGCCGGACGGTTTGGCCTTATGCGGCAGGCTGCACGCCCCGTGCCACTGGGCGAACGCGACGTCCTCGGGCAGCTTCGGCAGCACCCTGGCGACGGGGTCGCGCGCGTGCTTGCGCAGCTTGTCGTCGTCGCCGGCGGCCGGCGCTCGGCCGAGCACGTCCTCGGCGAGAGTGCGGATCATGGGCCAGGCCAACCCGGGCAGCTTCACGCCCGCCTTCGGCCCGGCGGCAAGCAGCAGCTCCCGGTACTTGTCCCGGTCGCCGCGGCCGGCGGCGTCCACCAGCTCGGAGAACAGCTTGGTCACGGCGACCTCGCGCGGCTCGTCTTTGGAGTCGCCCTCGCTGATGAAGTTCACGCGGTCGCGCCACCAGTCGACTCCGCCGGTCGCGGGCGCGGCCGAAGCCGCCGACGCGCCGGCCGCCGACTCCTCCATGGCGCCGGCGGGCCCGACGCCGATCGAGGTCAGGTATTCGTCAAGACGCTCCGAGGCGGTCTTCAGCCGAAGCAGGGCGCGCTCGAGATGCTCCTTGGCCTGGTGCAGCTCGGGGATTCCGGCAGGCTCCACCGACTCCCGCAGCGCCACGGCCAGCCCGGCGTGCGCGGCCTCGAGGTGTCGCGCGGCGCGTGCGGCGTCGCCGGCGGGGAGTTCGGAGTTGACGTTCCGAACCCGAGCGCCGAGGTTCTCAATAGAGGACATAACAGTGTCGCCGCGTAAGCCTCGGCCTGCTCGGAGGCGGCGAGGGTGGCCGCCATTGACTGCTCAAGTTCCTGGCTGGCCTGGGCCAACGCCGCCTGAGCGGTCGTCACCGAGTTGTGAGCGCTGCCCTTAAGGACCGCCGAGAGCGACTGCTGCGCGGCCTCCAGACGCTCGGAGGCCGCGGCTATGGCGGCTTGTCCGTCTTTCACCTGCTGCATGGCAGCGGCGATGGCCGCCTTGAGTTCCTCGACACTGATACTGGACACGGGTTCCATTTTCACGGAGCGCGGCGTCGAAAACGGTCAGCATCGCGACACGGCGTGTGCGTGATTTGTCGGATTTCTGACAGCTTTTTTCAGCGCGTCCGCATTGGCAATCCGCAAAGTCGTTTTTTCGGCCTCTCACGCGTCTCGGGCTAGCCTGTGCCTGTGGTTACAGCGATCGACATGCGTGCGCGGCTGCTTGAAAAGGTCTCGCGGATGCTGCTTCGCCCCAGCATGTACTCCAGTCACGATTATTCGTTCGAGGATATGTGCTCGATGCGTCTGGAGGATCTCCGATTCCTCGACGGACTTGCGGAGCCGACAAGGTGCGAACTCGGCTTGAGCCAGAAGTACGGGCCCCTCGGAATCCCCGCACGGTTCCAGGAGGTCTTCGGCAAAAAGCTCCGCTGCCACGACGAGGTCGCATCGGTCTACGCCGAGTTCCTTCACCGCTTCGGATACCTCACGTTGGATCGGCTGGTCTCCGAGAGCGATTGGACCGCCCTGCTCGCCGCCGCAGACACGGCCTACACCGGCAGCGACGTGCGGATGAGCGAGATCGTCGAGGCTTTCGGCCCGCCGAGCGTCAAGATCGGCAAGTCGATCCTCTGCTACGCGCCCGCGAACGGCGCCGACTGGATCTACTTCGACGGTTTCGACCATAAGCCCGACATCTACGACCCCGAGAAAGGCCGATTCGCGGGAGGACACTCAGACGACCCGCTGGTCCGAGACATCCGCCTCCCCAAACGACAACTTCAACGCCGGCCTGCGCCTCACCCCGTGCGGCGGCGCCTTGCGACGACGACACCCGCGCTGAAACGGTCGCCGGGCGCCCGCCGGGCAGGGACGCGTCGAGGCGATCGGTACGCTCGCCGCATGCGTCTCGTCGTCGCCCGCTGCTCGGTGGACTACTCCGGCCGGCTCACCGCTCACCTGCCCATGGCGCCGCGCCTGCTCATGATCAAAGCGGACGGCAGCATCCTCGTGCACGCCGACGGCGGCTCCTACAAGCCGTTGAACTGGATGACTCCCCCGTGCACGATCAAAGAGGACGACACGGTGTGGACGGTCGTCAACGGCAAGTCCGGCGACGAGCTGCGGATCACGATCGAGGAGATCCTGCACGACTCCACTCACGAGCTCGGCGTGGACCCGGGACTGCGCAAGGACGGCGTCGAAGCGCACCTGCAGGAGCTGCTCGCCGCCGACCCCACGCCGCTCGGCGCGGGTTACGCGCTGGTGCGCCGCGAGTTCCCCACCGCGATCGGCCCGGTCGATCTGATGTGCAAAGACCCCGAGGGGGTCAGCGTCGCCGTGGAGATCAAGCGCCGCGGCGAGATCGACGGCGTCGAACAGCTCACCCGGTACCTGGAGCTGCTCAACCGCGACCCGCTGCTGGCGCCGGTGCAGGGGGTCTTCTGCGCTCAGGTGATCAAGCCGCAGGCGCGCACCCTGGCCGAGGACCGCGGGATCAGGTGCGTGACGGTCGACTACGACGCGTTGCGCGGCACGACCGACAAGACGCAGCCGACGCTGTTCTAGGCAGGGCCTTGATGTTCAGGTTGATTAGACACTGATTGTTCGCGTATGCTAGACGACCTCGGTGAAGCTAGAAAAGCTTGTCCGGGGGCTACGTGACATCGCCAAATCGAAGGACGCCGAGTTGGAGTTCGTCAGACGCGGCGGAAATCATGATCTGTATAGGATCAACGCCCAACTTCTGGTCGTGCCACGACATCGCGAGATTAACGAACGCACCGCCAAATCGATCATCGATACCGCGAAGGGAGCCTGACATGAAGATCTTTGACGCTATCGCCGAACATGTCGACGGTTGGTGGGCCGTCAGCGTTCCCCAGCTTCCCGGCGTGTACACCCAGGGACGCACGTGGAGTCAAGCGCATGACATGGCTCGTGACGCGGTCGCCCTCATACTCGACATCCCCCCCGACAAGGTGGAAGTACATCTGACGCCGAGACTGCCGGGTCATGCCGAAGAGGTACTCGACGAGTTGGCCGAGGCACGGTCCAAAAAGTCACGCGCCGTCGCGGAAGAATCAGAAAGACTGCGCGCCGCCGCGAAACGGTTGATCGACGCACGCGTATCTGTTCGCGACGCCGGGGCCATCCTGGGCATCTCGTATCAGCGAGTGTCGCAGCTGACCGCTAAGGGCCCAAAGGCCGCCTGAAGGTTAGGCGGGGCCGCCGGGGTCTTTGCCCGTGGCCACGTCTTCGAAGGGCTTGCGCGGGTCGTGCAGCTCGCCGAGCTGGATCACCTCGCGCTTGGTCAGCGTCGCCAGCGTCCAGTCGACGACCACGCGCAGCTTGCGGCCGAGGCCGGGCACTCGGGACAGGTGGTAGGTGCGGTGCATGAACCAGGCGATCAGGCCGCGGGCCTTGACGCCGTAGACGTGGGCGACTCCCTTGTGCAGTCCGAGGCTGGCGACCGATCCGACGTACTTGTGCCGGTACTCCCGCGGCTTGCCGCCGCGCAGCACGGCCGTCAGGTTGTCGGCCAGCCGCCTGGCCTGGCGCACCGCGTGCTGGGCGTTGGGCGCGCAGAACTTGGTGGCGCCCGTCAGGTCGGGCACCTGGGCGGAGTCGCCGGCGCCCCAGGCGCCTTCGATCACGCCGTCGTCGTCTTCGACCTGCAAGGTGGGGCGGCAGCGCAGGTGCCCCTTGGGTCCAAGCGGGAGGTTCGACTCGCGCAGCATGGGGTGGGGCTTGACGCCCGCGGTCCACACGATCGTGTCGGAGTCGAACTCCTCGCCGTCTGACAGCACGACGTGCCCGTCCACGCACGACTTCAGCAGCGTGTTGAGTCGGATGTCGAGGCCGCGCTTGATCAGCCGGTCGACGGTGTAGGCGCCCATCTTGAGGCCGACCTCGGGCAGGATGCGCTGCGTGGCTTCCACAAGGGTCCAACGCATCTCGTCGACCGAGAGCTCCTTGTAGTAGCGCATGCTGTCGCGCGTCATGTCCTCCAGCTCGGCAAGCGCCTCCACTCCGGCGAAGCCGCCGCCGACGAACACGAAGCTCAGCGCCCTGCGGCGCACCGCCGGGTCGGCGGTGGCCGCGGCGACGTCGAGGCGCTGCAGCACGTGGTTGCGCAGGTAAATGGCCTCGCCCATGGTCTTGAAGCCCACGGCCGACTCGGCGAGGCCGGGGATCGGCAGGGTGCGGGTCACCGATCCGGGCGCGACCAGGATCTGGTCGTACTCGATTTCGTGGGAGGGGCCGACGATGGGCTGCACGGTCACCGTCCGTTTCGGAGGCGAGTCGTCCCCTTCGCGGGCGACGTCGTGGTCGATGCGGATCACCGAGCCGGCGACGATGTGGCAGCTCTTCAGCGCCCGCCGCAGCGGCACCACCCCGTGGCGGGGCGAGATGTGCCCGGCGGCGGCCTCGGGCAGGAAGGGCTGGTACGTCATGTGCTGCTGCGGGTCGATGACCATGATCTCGACCTCGCCGCGGCGGCACTCTTTGCGGAGCTTGGCGCTGAGCCGGTCGGCCGCGTAGAACCCGACGTGCCCGGCGCCGACGATCACAATGCGTCTCACAGGTCCATCCTGCCTCGGATTCGACCCTTTCGACCCTCTTTTGTCGCCGGTCTCACCGCCGGTGAAGCAGCAGCGTGGTCCCGCCCACGATCCCCAGCGCGCCGATCGCGCCGAGCAACACCAGCGGCCCCGCCGACAGCGGCAGCGGCCGCCCGGACAAGCCGGCGATCACCGCGGCCAGCAGCGCCGAGACGCCGACGACGAGGCACACGCGCCGCAGCCAGCCGCGGCTCGTCGCCCGGTCGACGGCGACGTCGGTACGCCACAGCGCCGCGACCGCCGCCGAGGCGTGGTGCACGTAGGCGGCGGCGCCGACGCACAACGCGAGGGCGAGGGAGGGCAGCTCGACGACGGCGCCTTGCGCCGTCCACAGCGTCAGCGCGGCCAGCACCGTCGCGGTGCTCCAGAAGCCGCCGGGTTTGGCCGTCGCGAACAGCGGCAGCAGCGCCGCAAGGGGCAGGCCGAGGCCCCAGCGCACCGGTTCGGGCGCGGCAAGCAGGATCGCCGCGAAGCCGGAAAGCCAGATCGCGGCGCGCACGCTCAGGCCGAAGCCGGTGGCGCGGCTGCGCCAGGCGGACAGGCGAGCGCGCCACAGCGCGAGCCGCTCGATCAGCGGGTTGCGGCTCAGGCGAGTCTGCTTCGTCATCGCGTCGCCGCCTTTGGCGCGCGGTCGATGCGCGAGATGTGCCGCAGCATCGCGTCGAGGCTTCCGGGGCCGCGCCACGTCTCCACGGGCACGCCGAGCTCGCGCAGCCGATCCAAAGTGTTCTCGCGCTCCAGTCGCCACAGCCCGACGGCCGGCCGCGTCCATATGCCGCGGTAGTCCGGACCCGCGTTCGGGGGCAGAGTGTCCACGGTCACCAGAGCGCGGCCGGAGCGGGCGAGCCGGGCCAAGCCGTGCGCGCTGCGCTCGTCGAGCAGCGGGGTCAGCATCACGACGACCGAGCCCGGCGGCAGACTTCCGCCGCCGACGAGCCGGTCCATGGAGACTCCGGCGCCAGGCGCCGCCCGGGTTTCGGCCAGCCACTCTCGGGCGGCCAGGTAATGGCGTCGCCCGGTCCCGGCGCGCAGCCGCCGGGCTCGCGGTCCGAACTCGACGATCGATATCCGGTCACCCTGGTGCACGTAGTGTTCGGCGATCGCGGCGGCGGCGCGGACGGCGACGTCCATGACGCTGCCCTCGGCCGACCCGCCTGGTCCGCCGGGGTCGCCCGCCTCGTGCAGCACGTCCATCAGCAGCACCACGTCGGCGTCGCGTTCGGACAGCGTCGAGTTGACGTACAGCTCGCGCTGCCGCAGGCTGACCCGCCAGTCGATGCGGCGCAGCCGGTCGCCGGGCTGGAACTGACGCACCTCGGCGAGCTCGCCGGCCTGGCCGAGCCGCCGCGAGCGGTGAATGCCGGCCATGCCCGCCGCGCGCGGCAGGGCTTCGCGGGAGTCGAACAGCTCGGCCGCCGGGTACACCCGCAGCGGCTGGGCCGGCAGCCGCGTCACGCGGGAACGCAACAGTCCGTCAGCGGCCACGGCGTACACCGAGGCCGGGCCGATCTGGTGCACGCCCCAGCGTCTGGCGACGCCGCGCAGCCAGACCGACGTCGACGCCTGGTGGGACAGGACCTCGGCGTAGCTGCCGACCCCGTAGCGCAGCCGCACCCACGGCGAGACCCGGGCGTTGACGACGGCGACGACGTCGGCTTCGTCGTCGTTGCGCACCTCAACGCGCGCGGCGACGTCTTCTCCTTCGGTCACGGCGCCGGACTCCAGCAGCAGCCGCGCCCGCGGCGCCCGACGCGGCTTGGCGCTCAGC
>JBOGDN010000647.1:0-4751 GCA_050742995.1 Stackebrandtia sp.
GTCGTCGTCAGCGTCGACACCACGCGGGCCGTCGTGGCCGAGGCGGCCCTGGACGCCGGCGCCTCGATCGTCAACGACGTCTCCGGCGCCGCCGCGGATCCGCGGACGGCGCCACTGGCGGCGCGACGCGGCTGCCGGCTGGTGCTGATGCACTGGCGAGACCACTCGGCCGACATGTACGCGCGCGCCGAGTACGACGACGTGGTCGCCGAGGTGCGCGCCGAGCTTTCGCGTCGCGTGGACGCCGCCCTGTCCGCCGGCGTCGCCGCCGAGCAGATCATCGTGGACCCCGGGCTGGGCTTCGCCAAACTCCCCCGGCACAACTGGACGCTGTCGGCGCACCTGGACGCCTTCGTCGCCATGGGATTCCCGGTGCTCTTCGGCGGCTCCAGAAAGTCCTATCTCGGCAAGCTGCTCGCCGACGCCGACGGAACGCCCCGCCCGGCAGACGAACGCGACGCGGCGACCCTGGCCACGTCGGTGCTGGCGTTCGAAGCGGGCGTGTGGGGCGTGCGCGTGCACGACGTGCGCGCCACCGCGGACGCGCGCGCGGTGTGGGAAGCGACGCGGCTAGGGCGTGTGCGACAGATCGGCGCCCGCGACGCCGACTAGCCCGCCACATCTTGCCGGGCAGCCCGGCGTGGAGGCCGCGCCTGCCGTACCGTGACACTGTGGCGGAAAGGTCCTCCCCGGCAAAGCGTTCCGACGACGCGAGAGCGCCGGTCGACGGCGACGCCATCACCTTGTCTGGCCTGCGGGTACACGGCCGCCACGGCGTCTACGACTTCGAACGCGCCGGCGGGCAGGACTTCGTCGTCGACGTGACGCTTTATCTCGACGCGCGCAAGGCCGCGGCCTCCGACGCCGTCGCCGACACCGTCCACTACGGCGAGCTGGCCGACCGTCTTGTGGAGGTGGTCGCCGGCCCCCCGGTGAACCTGCTTGAGACCCTCGCAGAGAAGCTGGCGCACGTCTGCCTCGGCTACGACCTGGTCTCGGCCTGCGACGTGACCGTGCACAAGCCGCAGGCGCCGATCCCCCACAAGTTCGCCGACGTGGCCGTGTCGATAACCCGGGAGCGGACATGACCTCGGTGGTGCTGAGTCTTGGCGCCAACATCGGCGACCGTCGCGCCGCGCTGATCCACGCCGCGAACGCGATCCGCCCCGACATAGTGTCCGAAGTGTATGAAACTCCGCCGTGGGGAGACGACGACCAGCCCACGTACTACAACGTGGCGATGATCGCCGCCGATCCCGCCAAGACCCCCGAAGACTGGCTCGACGTCGCCGCGAAATGCCAACGCGACGCCGGGCGGGTGCGAGACCCGTCGCGACCGTACGGTCCGCGGGTTCTCGACGTCGACATCGTCGTCGCCTTCGACGACGAGGGACAGCCGATCCAGTGCCACACCGCGACGCTGACGCTGCCGCATCCCCGCGCGCACCTGCGGGCGTTCGTGTTGGTTCCCTGGCTGTCCGTCGACCCAGACGCGTTCCTGCCGGGCCGAGGCCGGGTGCGCGATCTGCTGCGCGACGCCGGCCTCGCCGCGGACGCACGCACGCTGCGCCGCGTCGGAAAGCTACAGTCAGGACATCATGCCTGAGGACGACAAGCCACAGCCGTCGTTGAAGCCGACGGCGCCGTCGACGCTGTTCGTCGCCGCGCTGGCCGCCGGCGCGATCATGCTGCTGCTGACGACCCGCTATTACCAGTACATCCCCAGCCCCGGCTGGTACGGACCGGCCAGCCTGCTCGCACTGGCCGTCGTCCTCGCCTTCAGCGCGCACACCACGCGGCAGCGCGTCGATCGGGCGCCCGGCGCCGGGCCGGTCGAGCCGCTGCTGATCGCCCGGTTCGCCGCCTTGGCCAAGGCTTCGTCCGTCGGCGGGTCGCTGTTCGGGGGCGCGTACGCCGGCCTGGTGATCTTCCTGGTCGCGCAGCGCCACCTCACCGACGCGGCGGAGGACCTCCCCAAGGCCGGCTTCGGCTTCGTGTCCTGCCTGCTGCTCGTGGCCGCCGCGCTGTGGCTGGAGCGGGCCTGTCGCATCCCCCAAAAGGACAACGAATCTGAAGATTCGGATACCTCACGCAACGCTAACGACTGACTTCGCGTCGTGAGCCGGGCGCCGGGGCGCGCGAACAGATAGTGTCGCGGTCACAACCCCCATCCGGTACCGCGCGAAGAGGCACGACGGCATGTCTTACGACAACTCCCTGCCCCGTTACACCGGCGGACGCGCCGACCCCGAGTCGGATCGGACGATTCGGCTGCCGATCGGCATCGACGCGGACGACGACACCGCCGACCGGCTCGGGGTTCACTTCGTGCTCGAAGCGCTGCTGGCGGTCGGCTTCGCCGGCGCGCTCTTCGCGTTTTACCGTCTGGAGGGCTCCCCGCTGACGGGGGCTTCCGGCCGCGATCACGTCATCGCCGCGATCGTGCCGCTGCTGCTGGTGGCGACGGCCACGGCGATCTCGCTGCGCGTCAGCGCGCCCAATCTGGCCACGGGCGCGATCGCGCTGACGACCGGCGTGCTTTTCGCCGAGAACTCCTCGCGCGGCGTGGCCCCGGCGCTGCTGATCGCGCTCGGCGCGGCGCTGGGCGTCGGCGTGGTCCTGACAGTGCTGACGATCGTGCTGCGGACGCCGGGATGGCTCGTCAGCGGCGCGGTCGCCGCGGCGGTGCTGCTGTGGATCGCCGAACACGTCAACATGAGCGCCGCCGCGATCGAGCCGATAGGACGGCTGTCGACGAGCGACGCGTGGATCTGGCTGATCGGCGCGGCCGCGCTTTCGGTGCTCGGCGGCACGGTCGGCGCGCTGCGAGGGTGGCGCGAACGTCTCGGCGAGTGCCGCGACGCCGCCGTCCCGCCGGCGCGGCGTACGCGCGCGACCGTCATGACCACGGCATGGGTGCTGTTGAGCTCGTCGGCGCTGGCCGGCGCGGCGGGCGTCTGGCTGATGTGGCTGACCGCGGACGTCTCGGTCGTCGGCCGGCAGCTCGACCCGCTGCTGTTGACCGGCTTCGGAGTCGCCGCGGCGCTGCTCGGCGGATGCAGCGCCTTCGGCCGTCGCGGCGGGATTCTGGGCACCGTGCTGGCGACCGGGCTGCTGGCCGTTACGCTCCTGCACTCGGAAGAAGCCGGCTGGCGGCTGTCGCCGCTGTGGATCTTGCTGATCGCGACCGGCGTCGGCTTCGTCGCCACCGCCCTTGTGGAGCGCCTGGGAAGGCCGAAGGCGGACGGCGCCGAGGCCGAAGCCGACCCTCGCGAGGAGATCGGCGGTCTCGAACCCGCCGACCGGACCATCCTGCGCCCTCCGCGCGACCACGGAGACATCGATCCGTACCAGGGCGGCGGCGTCCAGGACGAATTCGGACGCCGGTAGGCCGCTTCTTGTCCCCCCGCGCACATGCACGCAGACGATATGTTGACGCGGAGACCTCTTGGAGAATGAATCGATGACCAACGACGCCCATAGATCCGGCGACGACGCCGCCACGGCCGACCTTTCCGCTTCGCCCCCGCCGTATGCTCCCGCGGCGGCCGGATACGGCGCCCCGGCGCCCGCCGTGCCGCCGCCGGCGAGCGCTCCCCCGCGCCGCGACCGGATATGGATCCATTTCGCCTGGGAAGGCGTGCTGCTCGCCCTGCTCCTCGTCGGCGTGGGGCTGTGGTGGCTTTTCGGCGGCGACATGAACCTGCTCGCGCACCCCGACGTTCTCGTCGACCGCATGTACATCTCGACCCCCTACCTGCTCATGGCGACGGCGCTGGCCCTGTCGCTGCGGGTGCGGGCCGTCAACCTCGCGATCGGAGCGATAGCGGGGCTGTCCGCGGTCCTGGTCTACGAGTGGTCGCCCGAAGGCGGACTGACCGCGGTGGGCATCGCCCTCGGAGCGGCTCTTGTCGCCGGAGCGGTGTTGGCGCTGCTGACGGCCGGGCTGAAACTCCCCGGATGGGCGGCCAGCCTGGGAGTCGTCGCGGCCGTGCCGATCGTCGCGCAGACGATCGTCGGCGAAGACGGGTACCTCTTCTTCGGCAATGTGGGATCTCTGGTCAGCGGCGTCTTGATGTCAGAGGGCGTGTCAGACGGCGAGGCGACGTCGCTGAGCGTCGGCCAGGGAGCGGCGACGCTGATCGTGCTGGCGGCGATAGCGGTGTCGGTGCTCGGCGGCGCCCTTGGAATGCTTCCGCCGGTGCGGCGGCTGCTTGGCGGCTGCCGCGACGCCGCGGCCGAATCCGACCGTCGCGGCGCCGGGCCGGGGCTGGCCACGAGCGCCGCCCTGCTGGTTTCCAGTCTGCTCGCCGGCGCCGCCGGGATCCTGCTGGTGACGCCGTCCGAGAGCGATTTCGGCATAGGCTCGTACGCGGCGGGGATCTTGTCGGAGCCGATGGGAATCGGCCTGGCGTTCGCGATCGTCCTGCTGGGCGGCACCAGCCTGTGGGGCAAGCGCGGCGGCGTCTTCGGCACGTTTTTCGCCGCGCTGATCCTGTTCACGGTCCACATCGCCTTCGACGAGCTGGGATGGTGGTACAACGCCCCCTGGATCGTCGTCGGCGCGATCGCCGCGGGCTTCGCGGTCAGCTGGCTGTTCGAGCTGCTCGGCACGGTCAAGCCGAAGCCGACGCCTCCTCCGGCGCCGATCGTCGCGCCTTTCGCGCCGCCGCCGGGTCCGGCCTTCGGCCCGATCTTCGAGCCCGCGCCGCCGGCGCCCGTCGCGGCGCCTTCCGAGGACCCCACGGAGC
>JBOGDN010000648.1:0-6621 GCA_050742995.1 Stackebrandtia sp.
GCTGCCGCTCGGCCACGGCGCCGACCCGATGACCATCCCCTTCGGCACCGACGCCGTGCTCGACCCGATAGCCGGCACGCTGACCGTCGAGTCGGCGGTCAGCTGAAGCAGAGAAAAGCCCCCGCCGAAGCGGGGGTTTCTGTCTATTGTGGGGCGGCCGGGACTCGAACCCGGGACCTACGGGTTATGAGTCCGCTGCTCTAACCAACTGAGCTACCGCCCCTCGGCGACTTAGGATACCGGGTGCTTTTCGCGGGCCGCCGGCTGTCGGCACGGCGACGTCGGCTGCCGGGCGGCTCAGCGCGGGAAGTGCTTGCGCTTGAGCAGGTTGAGTCGGCTGCGGTGGTCCGTGCGGAAGGCGCGGTACGCGGACTGGAACTCGGCGGCGAAGCCGGCGGCGTCGAGCTGGTCGAGCGCTCCAGGTCGCACCGAGACCTCGTGGTCGCGCATGCCGACGGCGCGCACCGCCACCAGTCTGTGGCGGGAGACGCCCTTGGCCGCGACCTGGGCGACCTCGGCGTCGTATCGGCGCCGGCCGGCGTCCCAGTGCGGACGGTTCGCTTCCGTCGGGGTGCGTCCGGCCTCGGCGCGCACCGCTCTAAGCGCGCTGGCGCGGTCCTGGTGCATGGCGCGCAGCAGGGCGCCAAGCTGGCGGGCCAGCCCGTCGGCGTCATAGCGCTCGTAGTCCTCCTGGCTGCGGAACCCGAACTCGACCCGTCCTCCGTGATGAAGCCTGCCCTGTATGTTTCCGTCGGAGGAGCGGGTCCGCACGACCAGCGCCTCCATCTGATCGCTCAGAGCTGACATGACGATCACAGTCCTTTCTCGATATAATGCTGTCCGTCGCTGAACGCGGGGATGCGTCTGGCGGTCGCGGCCGTCTCGGCACGCGCCGCCGAGGCGTTAGGGCGTCGGTCCGCCGTCCGTCTCCGGCGGCGGCTTTCCGGAATCCGACCCCGGGTCCTCCTCGGGCGGCGGCTCATGGTCGTTGCCGGAGGTCTCCGAATCGGGCAGGTCGTCGAGCCCGATCTTGCCTTCGCCGGGCTCGACCTTGCCGTCGCCGTCCTCGTCGCGGTCCGGGTCGGACTTCCTCACGTCCTCGGCGGCCTCCTCGTCGACCGCGCCCACCGCCTCGGCGCACAGCAGCAGCGCATCTGCCGCGGAGTGGATCCTGGCGCCGTTGGCGGCGGTGGTGTCCTGAAGCAGGTCCCGCAGGTCCATCCAGGCGTCGCGGACCGAGGTGATCGAGCCGGAGTCCAAAGTCGAACACTCTTGATGGAAGGCCGCGTCCTCGTTCCCCTCGGTGGCGGCGACAAGAGCGTTGGCCGACAGGACGGCGCTGGCGGCGACGGGGAAGTGTTCCGTGGCGGCCTTTTCCAGGTCCTCGAGGTCGGCGTCTGTTTCTCGCGTCCCCATCTTGTCGGATCCAGAGACGTTTCCCGAGTCGGCGCCCGACAGGTCATTGGGGAAGGAGAGCTCGAGCCTGGCGTAACGCACCGAAGAGTCGAGGTTCTCGTCGGGACCGAGGAGCGCCGCGTAGGTGTCGATCAGGCTGGTGGCTATCTCCGATGTTCTGTCCGACAGCTCTTCCTCGATGCGGTAGAGCTCGGAGTTGAGGGAGTCGAGGACGTCGTCGACTGTGGCGCCTTCGATGGAAATCTTGTCCTTGGTGTCGGCTTCTTCAGCGACCTCGTCGGAAACGTTCCCGGCGTTGGCCGCCGAGATCACGGTCGAGGTGATGGAGAGCGTGGATCCGACGATGGTCGTGGCGGCCGCGGCGGTCGTGCCGGCGGCGAAGGCGAGCCCGACGGGCCCCGCGAGGCAACCGGCGATCGTCAGCGTCAACGCCACAGCCGTAGCCGCACTGACGTCAGCGTCCCTGGCCTCGTCGGCGAGCGTGCTCAGCCGCTGGTCGGCTTCCTCCACGGCCGCCACCACGTCTCTGCGCGCCGCGACGATCGTGGCCGTCTGCGCGTTGAGCGCCTGCACCAGGATTTCCGCCAGATAGAAATTGTTCTGCGCGAGCTCTTCCCACTTCCCATCTTCGAAGTGGTCCTTGAAGGTGTCGGCGGCCGCTCCCGACCACCTGTCGAGCTCCCTGATCCCGGCCTTCAACAGCATCTCCGAGCCGGTGGCGCCGATGCCGAGCTTCGGGACCTCCCCGTGCTTCGTCTGCCACGAGGTCTCCGCGCACAGCGCCTCGCAGGCGGCGGTCATTTTCGTCAGCAGCGTCTCCAGCTCCGTGATGTCGGCCTTGCCGAACTCGTTGATCCTGTCCCGGATCCACTGGAACTCATCCCAGACGTGATTCCACACCTCGCTGGGGCGCTTGACGTAGTAGTGCGCGTTGGGTGCGCCACCTACATCGTCACGATTCTTTGACGGCTCCGCCCCATTCTGGTACCGGTCGAGTGTGAGCGGGTGAAGGGCGCCCCAACCGCTCTCCCAGTATTCGCGGTCCTCACTGGCCCACTCGACCTCGTAATCGTCCTCCAGGAACCTGAGCCGCGCCGCGCGCCGCTGCAGGTTCTCCCCGATCTCGTCGAGCTTGCTCTTAATAGACAACGCCGTCCTCCGTTTCTGGAGCCGGGCTGACGGCTGACGGCCACAGCGCGCTTGGCTCCGCTTTTCGGTGCATGTGCCGCTCCGCCCCGAACTCGGGCGGGCGCATGCGTGGACGGTATGGAGAGCTCGCACGAGTTGTGCACGCGTTCTGCACGCGGCCGATCTCACGGCCTCAACGGCCTGGTGTCGGCTATGCCTTTTCGGCGGTTTCCTTGACGGCCTCGGCCTCGGGGGCCTCGTCGGCCTCGGGCGTCTCGTCTGGGTCGGCGATGACGATGTCTATGTCGATCGCCTCGGGTTCGTCGTCGGCGTCGCGCAGCACCGAGTCCTCGTCGGCCGGCAGCTTCACCACGAGGCACGGTCCGCCCTGGTACGTGCCTCCGTCGACGCACAACACCAGGTCGTCGCAGTACAGGCGGGGGCCGGTCACTTCGTCGCCGGGGATGCCAAGCCGGTCGGGGATGGTGCTGTGGCCGTGCACGATCCGGCTGCCGCCGAAGAAGTCGAGCATCGCGGCGGCCTGGTCGGGGCCGTCCGGGGCTTCGAAGCGGTGCCGGACGGTCAGGCGGCGGAACAAGGTCCACCATTTCTCGTGGTCGTTGGACCGCAGAATCTTGCGCACCGCCCGGTTCACCGCCTGAATGCCGCGTCCGTACGCGGCGTACTCGGTGGTGTCGGTGTGCATCAGCAGGTGGTCGGCGGCGTAGACCATGGCCTGGCGGTTGCGCAGCCAGTTGAGCTGTTTGTCGTCGAGCCTGGCGAGGTCGTCGTCCTGCCCTCCGTTGAGATGCCACCACATCTGGAAACTGCGGGGGTTGCCGTCGGCGTCGGTCAGCTCCTCGTCGCCGAAACGCTGCGCGCCGAGCATCAGCACCTCGTGGTTGCCGAGCAGCGAGTCGACGCGGCCGCCTTCGGCCTCGGCCTCCTCGGCCAGCCGCATGATCAGCTCGACGACCCCGACCCCGTCGGCCCCCCGGTCGAACAGGTCGCCGAGGAACCACACCCGCGCGTCGCCACCGCACCACCGACCGTCGTCGTCGATCAGCTCGGCTGCGGTCAGGGAAGCGGACAACTTGTCAAGGTGTCCATGTACGTCACTGGCGACGTACAGCGGTGGATCGGAGGCCATCGCCTGATCGTAATGTGCTACGCAATTCAATACCAGGTTCTGACGGCCAGACTTGCGCCTTGCGCGGCCAGGTCACGTCCGCCGCCGCCGCGGTGCGCGCCGAAGACGCCGCAACCGCCGTCATCAGCACCAACTCCACCGCGAGCAACAGCCGCTGCGGCACGCCTCGCCACTCCCCGCCGTCGGCCACGTCCGGCAGCATCGTGTTGGCGGCCGTCAGCACCAGCGCGATTGTTCCCAGAACGGTAAGGAACGTCAACCATCGCCGCCACCAATCGTCGGCGATGCGGCGGCCGACGGACCAGCCGACCAGAATGATCGCGACGAACGCTCCCGAAGCCGCCCAGCGGTGGATCTCGCCGATCACCGAGGTCACGACGTCTCCGGGGTCGGTGGGGAAGACCACCACCAGCGCCAGGAAACCCGCGGCGCTTCCCAGCAGCCACCGCACGGGCCTCTCCCGCGACAGCCCCAGACCGGCCACGCTCAGCACCGTGCACGACAGCGCCAGCGACAGGGTGCCGAACGCGAACAGCCCGTTCCCCGGCCAGACCAGCGCATAGTCGCTGACCGGCTGACTCACCGGGTCGACCGCGCCGGACATCAGCAGGTGCAGCAACAGGAATCCGACGGCGGCGACGACCGCGCCGACGACCGCCAGGCGCGACGCCCACATCGTCAGCGGGACGGCGGCGGCCGTCTCCTCAAGGGCGTCCGAATCGGAGCGACGGCCGACGTCGGCCGTCGTGTCGGCGACGCCCACGTCCCCGCACACCTCGCAGCTCATGCCAGGCTCCGGGCCGGCGTCGCCAGCCGGGCGTAGATCTGCTCGAAACGCGCCAGCGAGAAAGACTCGTCGTGGACGGCCGCCATTTCTCTGCTCGCCCTGCCCATGGCCGCGACTTCGCCGGGCTTGACCAGGATCGCCCGCAGGCGCTTGGCGAGCCCTTCGACGTCGCCGGGATTGAAGAGGTAGCCGTTGTAGCCGTCGCGGACCAGATGCGGCAGAGCCACGGCGTCGGCGGCCACCACAGGCAGACCCGAGGACATGGCCTCCAAGGTCACGATGGACTGCAGCTCGGCGACTCCGGCGATGCCGAAGACGTCGGCGGCCTGGTACAGCCGCGGCAGCTCGTCGTCGGGGACGAAACCGAGCATGTGCACATACGCGGAGATCCCCAGATCGGCGGCGAGCGCGGCGAGCGCCTCACGCTGCGGCCCGATTCCGGCGATCACCAGCTGGGCGTCGACGTGACGCCGCAGCGCGGGCATGGCGCGGACGAGCTCGTCGATGTGCTTCTCCTCGTCGAGCCGGCCGACGTACAGCACGGTGGTCCGGTCGGGCAGCCCGAACTCGGTCCGCAGCGGCGCGGCTGCGCCGGTGCGCGGCCGGAACCGCGACAGGTCGATGCCGCAGGACACCGGTTCGATGTCGCCGTCGAATCCGCCGGCGGCGAAGGTCTCGGCGGCAAGCGGGGTCGGCGTGGTGACGTGGTCGGCGCGGGCGAACACGCGCGCGGCGTCCTTCCAGGCCGCGGTCGCGATCCACCGCCGCACCCGGTTCGGCGCCGGCAGGTGGTGAGTCAGGTTGTCGGGCATGAAGTGGTTCGTGGCCACGGCGGGAACGCCGGCGCGCTCGGCGGCGGCCAGACAGGCCCGGCTCACCGGGAAGTGCCCCTGGATGTGGACGACCTCGGGATCGACCTGCCGCAGGATGCGGTAGGCCGCCGCCTTGGCGGCGCCGGGCAGGACGAGCCGCACCTCGGGGTGCTTCGGGATGGGGTAGGAGCGCACGCGGTGCACGGTCACTCCGTCGCGGATCTCTTCGCTCGCCGGTCCGAAGTCGGAGGGGCACATGACGTGGACGTCGTTGCCGCGCGCGGCGAGGCCGACGGCCAGCCGGTGCGTGAAGTAGGCGGCGCCGTTGACGTCAGGCGGGTAGGTGTCGGCGCTGATGAGGACTCGGCGTCCGTCGGGCCCGTCGAACAGCTCGACGTCGACGAGATTCCGCAGACGGTCGTCACGACCTGGCGCGGCCGGCGTCAAAATAGACACGTTCGGTCTCCTTAAGTGACTGATGAACTTTCATCTCCTGGGGAAGCGCTGTCGCGGGGACTTCCTCGCGGGTCTTGGGGCGAGTGCGGCCGGCGAGCACGATCACGCCGACGGCTGAGACCGCGGCCGACACGACGGCGACGGCCGTCGTCGCGGCGTTCTGCGGAGCGGGCTCGCCGAGGACGAGCAGGCCGACGGCCGCGGCGACCACGGGGTCGGCGATGAGCAGGGTGGCGTACGCGAGTCCGAAGTGTCCGGATCGGAAGGCGTTCTGGATCAGGAAGCCTCCTCCGACGAGCAGGGCGACGCACGCGGCGACCGTCCACTGCCCCGCCGCGCCGAGATCGGTCGGCAGGCGGTGCACGACGACGCGGGCCATGGCGGTGCCGACACCGAAACACGCGCCCGCGGCCGCGGCCAGCGTCCAGGCCCGAACGCGGGGACCGCTGCGGACGGCGAAGCCGAGCGCCGCCAGCGACGCCGCGGCCGTGACCACGCACAGCAGCGCCATGCTTCCGGGCGCGTTCGAGACGGGGTCGCCGTTGCGGGGCAGCGAAAGCACCAGCCCGACGAGGCCTGCGGTCACCGCCGCCGCGCCGAGCCATTCGCGACGGTTCAGCGGCCTTCCCCGCCATCGCGCCGCCAGCCACACCGCAAGCAGCAGCCCGCTGACTCCCAGGGGCTGCACAACGGTCAGCGGCGCGGCGCTCAACGCGACCAGGTGCGCCGCGACGCCGACGACCATCAGGGCGGCCCCGACCAGCCAGCGCGGGCTGCGCGCCAGCTGCGTCACGAACGGCCACCAGCCGACGGCGTTCCCCTCCGCGGACGCCGCGGGCCGTTCCTGGGCGGCGGCGCCGGCCGCGATGCAC
>JBOGDN010000649.1:0-11681 GCA_050742995.1 Stackebrandtia sp.
GGTCGGCGCCGACCAGAGCGACGTCGAGGTTCCGCCAAGCGAGCTGTGCGTCGTGGGCGACGCCGACCAGTCGATCTACGCCTTCCGCGGCGCGACGATCCGCAACATCCTCGAGTTCGAGCGCGACTTTCCCGACGCTCGCACAATCCTTTTGGAACAGAACTACCGCTCGACGCAGACAATCCTGTCGGCTGCCAACAAGATCATCGAGCAGAACCCGAACCTCAAAGACAATCGACTGAGGACTGCCTCAGGCGACGGCGACAAGATCGTCCGCTACGACGCCGACAACGAGCACGACGAGGCGCTGTGGGTGGCCGACCGCATCGACGGCCTCTCCGACGACGAGGGCGTGCGACCGTGTGACGTGGCGGTCTTCTACCGCACCAACGCCCAGTCGCGAGTGTTCGAAGACGCCTTCATCCGACGTGGACTGCCCTATAAGGTCGTCGGCGGCGTGCGGTTCTACGAACGCAGAGAGGTGCGCGACGCGCTGGCCTACCTGCGGTTGACTGTCAACGACGACGACAGCGTCTCGGCGCGGCGAGTGGTAAACGTACCCAAACGCGGCGTGGGCGACCGGGCCGTGGCGTGTGTGGACGCTCTTGCCGACAGGGCCGGCCTCTCCTTCCCCGCCGCCCTGCGTCGCGTCGACGAAGCCGTCGGCGTCTCGACGCGCGCGGTCAACGGGATCAACGGCTTCATGAAGATCGTCGACGCCGCCCGCGCTCTGGCCGACGGCGGCGCCGCGCCCGAGGAGGTCCTGGAGACGCTCCTCAACGACAGCGGTTGTCTCGCCGAGCTGCAGTCGTCGACCGACCCGCAGGACGAGGCACGGGTGGAGAACCTGCAGGAGCTGGTCAGCGTCGCTCGCGAGTACAGCGAGCGCACCCTGGCCGGAGAAGACGGCGCCGAGGACGCTTCGCCGACGGTCGCGGGCTTTCTGGAGCAGGTGGCGCTGGTCGCCGACGCCGACCAGATCCCCGACCCCGAGGAAAACTCCGACGGCGTGGTCACGCTGATGACGCTGCACACCGCCAAGGGTCTTGAGTTCGACGTGGTTTTCCTGTCGGGCATGGATCAGGGCGTGTTCCCGCATGAGCGGTCGCTTGGCGTCGACAGCGAGATGCAGGAAGAGCGCCGCCTGGCGTACGTGGGCATCACGCGGGCGCGTCGCCGCCTCCACGTGTCGCGTGCGGAGACGCGGGCCGCCTGGGGCCAGCCTCAGTTCCACCCGCCGAGCCAGTTCCTGGCCGAGCTGCCCTCGGAGCTGCTTGAGGTGGAGCGCACCACCTCGGCCGCGCCCTCGGCGCTGTCGCGGCTCGATCTGCCGGGCGCCGGCTTGACGTCGACGTCCAGACGGCCCGCCGGCGACGTGCCCGCGCTGAACGTCGGCGACCGGGTCACCCACGACAAGTGGGGCATGGGACGGGTTGTGGAGGTCAAGGGCACCGGCCCGCGCGCGCAAGCCTGCGTGGACTTCGGCGGCGAGCAGCCCAAGTGGCTGGTCGTCCGTCACGCCCCGATTCAGCGGCTGTGAACCCGCCGACGCCGGCAAACCCCCGCGCGTCGGCAGGCCGCGGTCATGTAATCTTGTCGCGGCGCATTCGCAGCGTGCGATTCACGCCCCTTTAGCTCAGTCGGCAGAGCGTCTCCATGGTAAGGAGAAGGTCTACGGTTCGATTCCGTAAAGGGGCTCTCCGGCCTAGTCACCGCGCTCATCCGCGATGGCGGCCGCTCAGCGGTGTAGCTCAGTGGTAGAGCAAACGACTCATAATCGTTGTGTCGCGGGTTCGATCCCCGCCATCGCTACCAGGGCGTGTCGTCGCACGCGCCGCCGGTCGGGTACTCTGAACCGGTTGTTTAGCCGGCGGTCGTGTCGGCGAGAAACCGTAAGACTCGTTGAGAAGGAAGGCGCGCCGCCGTGGCCAAGGCTACCGACGTTCGTCCCAAGATCACCATGGCGTGCGTGGACTGCAAAGAGCGCAACTACATCACCAACAAGAACCGGCGGAACGACCCCGACCGCATGGAGTTGAAGAAGTTCTGCCCGCGCTGCAACAAGCACACCGCGCACCGCGAAACTCGCTAAAACCGCATGCTTGACGCCGCTTACGTCGGCCGCTCGCTTCCGCCGACCAAACCGGTTGAAGTGATGGCCGAGTCGGTCGCGGCGTTCGCGTCGGCCCTCGGGTGTGACGCGCTCGCGGGCGGCGAGACGGTCCCCCCGACTTTCCTGATCTCGCTGACGTTGCCCGCCGCGGATCCGCTCGTCGACGACCCCGATTTCGGTCTCGACTTCTCCCGGGTCCTTCACCGCGAACAGCGGTTCAGCTATGCCCGCCCGCTTCGGACGGGCGAGCGGGTCGTGTGCGCGGTGACCGTCGAAAGCATCAAGACCGTTGCCGGCAACGACGTGTTGACGCTTCGCACGGACGTCTCGACCGACTCCGGCGATGCGGTGGCGACGGCCTGGACGACGTTGTTCGTGCGCGGGGAGGCGTCATGAACCCCGGCGACGAGCTGTTCTCCGCGAGCTACACGATCCGGCGTGCCGATCTGAAGGCGTACGCCGACGCTTCCGGCGATCAAAACCCGATTCATCAAGACGACGCGGCGGCGCGAGCCGTCGGCCTGCCCGGCGTCATCGCCCACGGCATGTACACGATGGGGCTGGCGAGCCGAGCGATCACGGACTGGCTCGGGGACGCCGACCGGCTGGCCGAGTTCAGCGTGCGGTTCGCCAAGCCGGTCGTGGTGCCGCCCGGCGAGGCCGGCGCGACCGTCTCGGTGAGCGGCGCCGTCCGCAAGGTGCACGACGACGGACGCGTCGAGATCGCGCTGACGGTGCTGTGCGGGGACGACAAGGTGCTGGCGCCGGCGCGGGCTGTGGTCACTTCCGTCACAGAATGAAGCGGTTTCCGTGCGCACGGGTTGATAGTCGTATGCAGATTGTTGGATAGTAGGTAGATCGGCAACTGTTTCGCATACGGCAACACACGCCCTTATACCCCATAAGGAAGACATGAAAAAGGTACTGACCTGGTCTGGTGTCGCGTTCCTGGTGTTCTTCATCGCCTTCCGGCCCGGCACGGCCGGAGACGTCGCACGTGGCACCGGCGGATTGATCGCCGACATCGCGACCGGATTCGCGTCGTTCATCGGCGGTCTGGTCGGCTGAGCTCACGCGCGGGGCTGAACGGGAACGCGGAGCGTGCGCGAGGCCGAAAACGGCTGCGGGGCCAGCGGCTAGCCCTTGGCGAACACGCTGACCCCGGTCACGCGGTGGCGGTGGGATTTGAACCCACGGAGGGCGTTAACCCTCAAACGCTTTCGAGGCGTTCTCCTTCGGCCGCTCGGACACGCCACCGCCGACGAGGGTACCTGAGGCGCCGAGAAGGTCGCGGTCGGGTTGCTCACAGCAGCCGAGGCTGTTCGACCATCGGGCGGGAGATCGCGACGCGGCCGAAGGCGGTGAACAGACCGGGGTCGATGTCGTCCAGCAGCGGGGAACCCGCGGCGCTGTGGCTGACGTACAGAAGGTCGCGCGCGCGGGTCATGGCGTGGAACAGCGCGCGGCGAGCCGAGGCCGAGGCGTCCGGAAACGCCGCCGGAGTGACGCCGGCGCAGCACACGACGCGAAACTGCCGGCCGGCGGCCTGGCTCACCGTCATCGACTCCACCTTCGCCGAGTCGATCGGAGGCGCGTCGTCCGCGCGCAGCACGGCTATGTCGTCCGCGGAGACCCCGTAGCCGGACAGCCGGTCCGGCAGCTCGGCGAGGAACTTGAGTTCGTCGTCGTCGGAAGCGGCGTGGAATCTGCCGATGGGGGACGTCTCCTCGGCGGCGCGGGCCGGCAGCATGGTGCGTCCCGGCGTGCGGGTAACCGGGGTGATGAGCTGCATGGCGGCGGTGACGACCGCGGCGGTGGACCGATGGTTGCGGGACAGCCGCACCACTCGGGCGTCTGGATAGTCGTCGGGGAAGCGCGCGAAGGCCGTGGCCGCGCCGGAGACGGCGGAGTCGGGATCGCCTGTGGCGGTGAAGGCGGGATGGTCGCCGCGGTCGGCGCGCAGCGCCTCGTACATCGGCGGCGTCATGTGGTGCAGGTCGTCGACGAAGAGGTGGCCCAGCGGCGGGAGGTTCTCGGGCTGGTAGTCGCAGAAGGCCCCGATCGTCGCCTCGGCGACGCCGTCGCCGACGAGAGCTTCCAGCTGGCGCCTCAGATCCTCGGCCGCGGCGGGGGCGGCCGCCAGCACCAGACACTGCGAGGCGGGGATGTGGAGCTCGGTGATGTGGTACGCGACGCGGCGCACCAGCACGTGCGTTTTGCCGGTTCCGGGGCCGGCGTTGATGAGCAGCTGTCCGGGAGGCGCCGAGGCGGCGACGCGCTGCATGGCGTCGACGTGGTCGAGCAGGCCGGTGCCCACCTCTTCCATGCCGGCCAGGCACGGGCCGTCGTGTCGCGGCGGCTCGCGACGCGTGGGAAGCAGGGGTTCGGGCATGGGTCGGGTCGTCGTGACGACGGGGGCGCTGCCGCGTCGACGAGGCGTTCGGGCGCGGCGTGGCACCCGCGCCCCTTCGGGCAGATCGAACAGCGCACTCGGCTCCACCGGCGAAACCACGCTGGAATCTTGTCAAAGCGAATAGCGCGTGCCCGGTTCGGGGGGTTCGACCCGCTTTTTGATCTTCAGACACGTGGACTTCGGACGGTGTGTGCGCGGGAGTTTTGCCGTCAAAACAGGAAGTCGACGAGGCCGAGGACGGCGGCGAAGCGGGCGAACCGTCCGACGAAGCCGACGACGAGAAAGAGCGGCAGCGACATGCGCAGCTGGCCGGCGAGCACGGACATCACGGCGAACGGCGGCAGGCCCGCGGACGCCGACGCGAAGAGGATCCCGCCGGCGCTCCAGCGGTTGCCGTCGATGCGGCGCTGCCAGCGGTCGAACGCGGCCTTCCACTTCGGCGACTCGGTTTTGTTGCGGATCCACGGCCAGTTCAGCGAGTTTTGGCCAAGCCAGAAATAGGCGAGCTTGCCGACCATCTGGCCGGCGGCGGCGACCGCGGCCACCGCCAAGACGGCCGCGTTGCCCGGCAGCGCGCCCGCTCCGCCTACGTAGGCCTCGGCGTTGACCACGGGGACGAGCGCGGATACGACGCAGTAGCAGAAGGTGGCGGCGAAAAGGGTCACGGCTGGCTCGTCGGATTCGTCTCGGCGCACCCGGTCGGCGTCGGCATTCCGATCCGGTTGAGGCGCACCAGCGACCACACCTTGAGCGCGAGCAGGGCGACGGCGACCGTCGCGCACAGCGGGATCGAACGGGTGGCGACCATGAGGACGGCGACCAGCGAGGAGTTGAGCGCCTTGCCGGTCTTGGAGTAGTTCGCCAGCCAGAGCGGACGGTCCACGAGATAGAGGTAGTTCGGGCTGAGCAGCGGCCAGGCGAGGAAGGCCAGACTCACGAAGGTGTCCACGACGGCGAACTCGAGGAGGAAGATGCCGACGGGCAGCGCCATCGACGGATCGAGCCAGACGAAACCGAGGTAGAACCCGATCGCGCACAGCCGGTCGCTGACGATGTCGAACACCGCGCCGGCGCGCGTTTCGGTGTCGGTGAGTCGCGCCAGCGCGCCGTCGGCGATGTCGCCGATCCAGTAGACGGCCAGCCCGACGAGCAGCCACGTCAAGGAGTCCGCGTACGCCGCGTAAAGGCTGATCGCGAGGGAGGCGACCGTGCGTGCCAGCGTCACGACGGTGGCGGCGGTGAGCATCGGCTCGAGGCTGCTGTGCGTACAGCCGTGGTGGTCGCATGGAGCGGGGGACACAACGGTTTTGTCAACCACATGCGGAGTATATAGATACCGAGTATTCATGTCAACCGCGTCGATCGACCGGCTTGATTGCCGCGACGACGGCTTTCGTCGCAACTGTGCGGCATTGTCGTTGTGCTAGGTACCATGCGACGCATGGTAGCACTTTCATGAGGTCTCTCGCCACGGAAAAATGGGCGCCTCCGGCGGGTCTCGATCCTGGCCGTCTCCGGCGTCGGGCTCGCGACGCGCCCGCGCAGATCAGTACACTGTGGTTTTTCCACATTGCGGGGGTTATCCACAGGCGCGAGACGTCGACTGGCCGAGAGCGCTCCCAGATCGATAGGCTGAAGCCATTGGGGAGGAGGTTGGAGGCCCCCGCGCAGGGTGGGGGTGGGCCTTCGGGGTGCGCGCGGCGTGCGGCGGCCGCCACGGCGCGCGGGCGCGTCAGCCTCCGGCGAATGGCGGAAGCACGTCTACGACGGCGTTGTCGGGGAGGCGGGCCAGGTCGTCATGGTTGGCGACTCCGTCGACGAGCAGCCCGCATGCGGGCAGCACCCGGGCCATGTCGGGGCCGTGTCGTTTGAGCAGCTGGGCGCGCAGTTCGGCGACTGTCGTCGCCTCGACTCCCGTCTCGGCGGCTCCGGCCGCGGCTCGGGCGGCGGCGAAGAATCGCACCTTCACCATGCGGTTCAGCCTCCGATCGCCGACATCGGGCGGGGCGGTTGCAGGAATGTGGGGTCGTTGACGCCGTGGCCGGGCAGTTTGGCCCACATCGTGTCGCGCCAGGTGTCGGCGATTTCGGCGTCGGCGGCGCCGCCGCGGAGCATGCCGCGCAGGTCGGTCTCGCCGGTGCTGAACAGGCAGGAGCGGATTTGGCCGTCGGCGGTGAGGCGGGTGCGGTCGCAGTCGCCGCAGAACGGGCGGGTCACCGAGCCGATGACGCCGACCTTGGCGGGGCCGCCGTCGACCAGCCAGGTTTCGGCGGGGGCGGCGCCTCTGGGGGCCGGGTCCTGGGTGAGGGAGTAGACGGCGCGCAGCTGGGTCAGGATCTCCTCGGCGGTGACCATGTTCTCGCGGGTCCAGCGGTGTTGGGCGTCAAGCGGCATCTGTTCGATGAAGCGCAGCTCGTAGCCGTGTTCGAGAGCGAAGTGCAGCAGCGCGACGGCCTCGTCGTCGTTGACGCCGCGCATGAGCACGGTGTTGACCTTCACCGGGCGCAGGCCGGCTTCGTCCGCCGCCGCCATGCCGTCCAGAGTGTCTTGAAGTCGGTCGCGGTGCGCGAGCTGTTTGAAGCGCTCGGGGTCGAGGGTGTCGAGCGAGATGTTGACGCGGTCGAGTCCGGCGTCGCGCAGCGGCGCGGCCAGCCGGGTCAGGCCGATGGCGTTGGTGGTCAGACAGATGCGCGGCCTGGGCCGCAGCGCCGCGGTGGCGGCGACGATGGCCGACAGGTCGGGGCGCAGCAGCGGCTCGCCGCCGGTGAACCGCACCTGGGTGACTCCGAGCTGTTCCACGGCGATGCGCAGCAGCCGGACGACCTCGTCGTCGGTGAGCACCTCCTCGCGCGGCAGCCATGGCAGCCCCTCGGCGGGCATGCAGTAGGTGCAGCGCAGGTTGCACTTGTCGGTCAGCGAAACTCGCAGATCGACTGCCGTACGGCCGTATTGGTCGACCAGACCTGCGCGGGGCTTGCGGTCCATAGGTCGACGGTATCCGGCCGGTGTGACACCCGCAACGACGCGGCCGGTCTAGGGCGTGTGTGAGTCCTCTTCCGTGGCGAGGGGCCTCTAGGCGAGTGCAACGGTCGTAAGCCGCTGTACGGCCGCAAGCCCCGCGTGATCGAACAGACAAGAGCAAGGCGGAGGCGCTCCCGCGTCCCGGTGTCGGATGCCGCAGTGCCGACAACGCCGCGAGGCGCCTCCTGGTGGACGCGTAGCAGGAAACGGGACTCTCTCACACACGCCCTAAACGCCCTGACACGGCGCAGCCAGCCAGGAGTCGGGTGAGGGCTCACGTACCATCGAGCAGTGAGTTTGCGACTGTATGACACCGGAACCCGACAGGTGCGCGACTTTACGCCGCGCGTGCCCGGCAAGGTCGGCGTCTACCTGTGCGGTCTCACTCTTCAAGGGCCGCCGCACATCGGGCATCTGCGGAACGGAGTCACCTACGACGTCCTGAAGTCCTGGCTGCAACGCTCCGGTTTGGACGTCACGTACGTGCGCAACGTGACCGACATCGAGGACAAGGTGCTCGCCAAGGGGATCGAACAGGGCCGCCCGTGGTGGGCGATCTCCTACGCCAACGAGCGACGCCTCGCCGCCGACTACGACCTCCTGGGCGTGCGGCCTCCCGACTACGAGCCGCGCGCCACCGGGCACATCCCGGAGATGCTCGAGCTCATCGCCGAGCTGATCGACAAAGGCCACGCCTACGCCGCCCCCAACGGGGACGTCTACTTCTCGGTGCCGTCCTTCTCCGAGTACGGCAGCCTCTCGCACCGCAAACCCGAGGACATGCTCTCCGGCGACGACGGCGATCCCGGCGCCAAGCGCGACGCGCGCGACTTCGCGCTGTGGAAGGCCGCCAAGCCGACCGAGCCTGCCGACTCGTCCTGGAACTCCCCGTACGGACGCGGGCGTCCCGGCTGGCACATCGAGTGCTCGGCCATGACCCGCCGCTACCTCGGCGACGAGTTCGACATCCACGGCGGCGGCGTCGACCTCATGTTCCCGCACCACGAAAACGAGCTCGCCCAGTCGCACGCCGCCGGGCTCGGCTTCGCGAACTTCTGGATGCACAACAACATGGTCAACTTCAGCGGCGTGAAGATGAGCAAGTCGCTCGGCAACGTCATGAGCGTGCGCGCGTTGTGCGAGCGGGGTTTCCGCCCCGCCGAGATCCGCTACTACCTGCTGGCCCCGCACTACCGCTCCGCCATCGACTACTCCGACAAGGCCCTCGGCGAGGCCGCCGGCGCCTACGGTCGGCTCGAGGGGTTCGTCGCCCGCGCCGGCGAGCGCGTCGGACGCGAAGACACCGACGGCGGAATGCTGTGCGCCGAGTTCGAAGCGGCCATGGACGACGACCTGGGCACGCCGGCCGCGTTCGCGGCAATCCACGACGTGGCGCGGGAGGGCAACGTCGCCCTCGACGCCGGAGACGACAAGGCCGCGGCCAAAGCGGCCGCCTCGGTGCGTTCCATGCTGGACGTCCTCGGTCTCGACCCGCTGTCGCCGCAGTGGACGACCGCGCCCGCCGACGACCTGACCGACGTCGTGGACTCCCTGGTTTCGCTGGTGCTCGAGCAGCGGCAAGACGCTCGCGCCCGCAAGGACTACGCCGCCGCCGACGCGATCCGCGACCGGCTTACCCTGGCCGGTCTGGCGATCGAGGACACCCCCTCGGGCGCGCGATGGAGCCTGAGAAAGGAACGGGACGAAGGCGATGGCAGGTAACTCGCAGCGCAAAGGGCGCCGCACCACTCCCAAGAAGGGCCCGACGAAGGGCAGCGGGGGTCAGGGAAAGCGCTCCCTCGCCGGGCGCGGCAAGACCCTGTCAGCCGAAGATCGTCCGTGGCACAAGGCCTATGAGGGGACCGACGTGCCCAAGAAGACCAAATGGAAGCAGGAGAAGGAGCGCCGGCAGGCCGCCTCCGAAGGGCGCACGCCCAAGACGGGAGGCGGCGGCCGCCCCGCCAAGCAGCGTCGCGACTCCGGCGACGGCGTCGAGGTGCTCGTCGGACGCAACCCGGTGGTCGAGGCGCTGCGGGCGCACGTGCCCACCACGGCGCTGTACGTGGTGCGCGACGTCGCTCTCGACGAGCGCGTCCGGGAGGCGCTGCGCGTGGCGGGCAACCGCGACATCCCCATCCTCGAGGTCAGCAAGGCCGAGATGGACCGGCTGTGCAAGGGCGCGATGCATCAGGGCGTCGGCCTGCAGGTGCCGCCGTTCCACTACGAGCCTTTTTCGGACGTGCTCGCCGCGGCCGCCGAGCACGCGCGGCCGCCGCTGCTCGTGGGTCTCGACGGAGTCCTCGACCCGCGCAACCTGGGCGCGATCGTGCGCTCCGCGGGGGCATTCGGCGCGCACGGCGTCGTCGTGCCGCAGCGTCGCGCGGCCGGAATGACCGCCACGGCCTGGCGGGCCTCGGCCGGCGCGGCCGCACGGCTTCCGGTGTCCAAGGTCGTCAACCTGACCCGGGCGATCCGCGAGGCGCAGGAAGCCGGCCTGCTGGTCGTCGGGCTCGACGCCGACGGGGAAGTGGACGTGTTCGACCTGCCCGCGGCCGTCGATCCGCTCATGATCGTGGTCGGCTCAGAGGGGCGCGGCCTGTCGCGTCTGGTCGGCGAAAGCTGCGATCTGCGGGTGGGCATTCCCATGGCCGGCGAGGTGGAGTCGTTGAACGCCTCGGTGGCGGCGTCGGTGGCCCTGGCCGAGGTGGCGCGTCGGCGCGGCGTCGGCGCGTAATCGGCGACATCGCCGGACGTGCCCCACCGCGCCCGGCTGGCGCGAAGCCTTTGACCTAGGCCGTAGTATCTCCGTTTGTAGTTTTTCTTAGAGGGGCCGGTAATGGATCGTCCGCAGCGAGAAGTTCGCTGGCCGAGCCTGGCAAGGCGGAGGAGGAGCGCTTCGCGCCGACAACGCCGCCGGGCGCTGTGCTTTTGCCGCGGGTCGCAAGCTCCCCGCGGTGTCAGCGGGCTTCGCAGCAGGACAGCATCCACTACCGGGTCCTCTTGGTCGCACTCGGAAACGAGAAGATCTCAATGACGTACCCGCCGCAGGGACCGACGCCGCCGAGCCGCTACCCTGCTCCGGCGCCGCACCACCCCGTGTCGCCGCCGCCGACGCACCAGACGCCGCAGCACCCGGTGTCGCCCCCGCCGTCTCACATGACGCCGCCTCCGCACGGACAGCCGGTGTCGCCGCTGACGACGGTCCCGCAGACGTCGCCGCAGCACAGCCCGCCGCAGTCCGCCCCGACCTCGGGATCTCCGGCGCCTCAGCAGGCGAGGCCGCCGGCGAACGGCTACCTCCTCGGCGTCGACCTCGGCACCTCCCACACCGTCGCGGTGATCCGCTGGCCCGACGGCCGCACCCGACCGCTGCTCGTCGACGGCGCGCCGGTGATGCCTTCGGCGGTGTTCATGGACGAGTCGGGACACATTCACGTCGGGCGCGACGCGCAGCGGCTGGCCCAAACCGACCCCGCTCGCTTCGACCCCAACCCCAAGCACCGCATCGGCGAGACGTCGGTTCTGCTCGGCGACCGCGAGGTCCCCGTCACGTCGCTGCTGGCCGCGGTCTTGCGCAACGTCGCCTCCAAGGCCGTCGAGGCGGTCGGGCACCTGCCTCCGGCGGTGCTGACCTGCCCGGCGAAATGGGGACAGCAGCGTCGCTCGATCCTGGAGGACGCCGCCGCGCGGGCGGGCTTCCCTCCGGTGAAGCTGGTACCCGAGCCGGTCGCCGCCGCCCACTACTTCACCGACGTGATGCGTCAGCCGGTGCCGGCCGGAAGCAGCGTGGCGGTCTTCGACTTCGGCGGAGGAACACTCGACATCGCCGTGGTCCGCCACGAAAGCGACGGAACCTTCGCCGTGCTCGCCGACGGCGGGCTGGAAGACCTGGGCGGTCTCGACATCGACGCCGCCCTCGTGGAGTACCTCGGACGCACCATCGCCGCCAACGCGCCGCAGACGTGGCATCGGCTGACGCAGCCTGCCAACGGCACCGACCGACGCGACCGTCGGCTGTTCTGGGACGACGTGCGCGGCGCCAAGGAAATGCTTTCGCGCACCACGGTCGCCCCGGTCCCGGTGCCCGGCGTTGAGGCCTCGCTGCACCTGACCCGCGACGAACTCGAGCGCCTG
>JBOGDN010000650.1:0-11494 GCA_050742995.1 Stackebrandtia sp.
GCACGGGGGCGGGTCTCAGGCCAGGGAAGTGCGGCCTTCGGCGACGAGCACGGCCGGTCCCGTCAGCGTCGTGGTCTCGGGCGCGACCGTCACGGTCAGCCGGCCGCCGGGGACGTCGACGGCGCACGCGCCGGGGCCGTCCAGGGCCACGGCGGCGGCAGCGCAGGCGCCGGTGCCGCACGAGGCGGTCTCCCCCACGCCGCGTTCGTGGACGCGCATCTGGATCGCCGGGGCCCGGCCGCGGATGAACTCGACGTTGACGCCGTCGCCGAACAGCTTCGGGTCGACAAGGGGCGGGACGGTCAGGTTCAGCGCGTCGAGGTCGTCGGCGCGGCACACCAGGTGCGGGTTGCCCGTCGAGGCGCGCACGCCGGGGTAGGCGACTCCGTCGACGACCGCCTCGGCCGCGTCGCCGATCAGCGTCGGTCCCATGTCGACGGAGAGCTGGTCGTCTTCGACGGTCACGGCGCGCACGCCCGCGCGCGTGGCCACGGGGATCCGCGGCCCTTCGGCCAGCCCGTGCGCCAGCAGGTAGCGCGCGTACACGCGCACGCCGTTGCCGCACATCTCGGCGAGGCTGCCGTCGGCGTTGTAGTAGTCCATGAACCATTCGGCCTGGTCGGCCTGGTCGACGCCGTCGGGGTGCTTGGACGCGCGGACCACGCGAAGCAGCCCGTCGCCGCCGACGCCGGTGCGCCAGTCGCACAGACCGGCGATCTGGCGGGCCGTCAGCGGGCGCGCGCCGTCGACGTCGGCGACCACGACGAAGTCGTTGCCTGTGCCGTGCCCCTTGGCGAATTCGATCACCTGGCAATCATGCCCCAGCAGGCCCGCGGCGCCGGCGTTACGGCGCGACGAGGCGACGCGACTCACGTCGCCGCGCCGGGCGCCTGCGAACCGCGTGACGCGGCGGCGGGATTAGTCTCTGCCACGTGAACGACAACAGGTCTCCCTTCGCCGATCAGAAGGTGCCGTTTCCCGACGCCGTGTACGCCACGCGCACGACGAAACGTCTTGGGGAGGCGCTGGTGCCCGGCGCCGGGCTCGGCGCGTTGACGACGCCGGTCTCGTGGGTCGGCAGGATGCAGGCCACCGTCAAGCCGCGCCCGTTCGACAAGATCGTCGGGCTCGCCGTCGTCGGCTCGCACGCCGGGGGCTACGCCGCCGGGGACGACGATCCCGCCCCCGGGCTCGACTCCGGCGCCGCGCTGGTGTCGCTTCTTGCCGAACGCGCCGGCGTGTCGCTCGACGTCGTCAAGGTCGGCGAATCCGCCGCGACCGAGGACGGCCCGGCGCTTGCCGACGACCAGTACTTCGAAGCCCTGGAGCGCGGCGCGCGACTCGCCGACTCGGCGATCGACTCCGGCGCCGACCTCATCGTCCTGTGCGGACTCGGCGCCGGGACGACGGCG
This sequence comes from Stackebrandtia sp., assembly GCA_050742995.1. Classification (GTDB taxonomy): domain Bacteria; phylum Actinomycetota; class Actinomycetes; order Mycobacteriales; family Micromonosporaceae; genus Stackebrandtia. The sequence continues at coordinate 1,413 of JBOGDN010000650.1, forward strand.
GCGGCGATCGCCGTGGCGTCGCACATGACGCGCACCCCTCCGGTCGAGCTGTCGCCGCGACTGCTGCGCCCCGGCGGCCTCATCGACGACGCCTCCTGGATGACCCGCACCGCCGCGATCCGCGACACCTTCGCGCGCCTCGACTCCCCCAAGCGCGACGCCCCCACCGCGCTGACCGAGATCGGCGGCGCGGTGCTCGCCACGGCCGCGGCCGTCATCGTCGGCGCGGCCTTGCGCCGCACCCCACTACTGCTCGACGGCCCCGTCGGCTTTGCCGCGGCGCTGGTCGCGCGCGACTTCTCCCTCGGGGCGCCGAAGTGGAGCTACGCTCCCGACCGCATCCCGCACCCGGTGGTGGATAAGGCCGCCAAACAGATCGGCATGCCCGACCCGCTGGGCTTCGGCCTCGACATCGGCGAAGGCTGCGCGGCGATGAACGCCGTGCCGCTGCTGCAGGACGCCCTGCGCCTGGCCGACCAGCTGCCCTTCCCCGAAGAGCCGCAGGAAGCCGAAGAGGAACCCGGGGAAGAGCCCCCGGCCGACGACGACGCCCACAAAGGCGAAGACCCCTCGACCATGGCCTGAACGGCCGGCTGCGCTTTACTTCACCGAGGGCTGGACGAAGGGCGGTTTGACGACCTTCACCGGCAGGCGGCGGCCGCGCACGTCCACCTCGGCCTCGGCGCCTTCGTCAAGGCCGGAGTCGGCGTCGAGCAGGGCGAGCGCGATGCCGACCTTTTTGGTCGGCGAGAAGGTGCCGCTGGTGGTGCGGCCGACTTCTGCGTCGCCGGCGTAGACGGTCATGTCGGCGCGGGGGATGCCGCGGCCAGTGGCCTCCAGGCCCCAGACGCGGCGGCGCGGCCCGGCGGCCCGCTCGGCTTCCAGCGCCTCCTTGCCCCAGAAGGTCTCCTTCTTCCAGCCGCAGGCCCAGCCGGCGCGCGCCTGCACCGGGGTGATCACGTCCGACAGCTCGTGGCCGTGCAGCGGGTAGCCCATCTCCAGGCGCAGCGTGTCCCGCGCGCCCAGGCCGGCGGGGCGCACGCCGTGCGGCTGCCCGGCGGCGATCAACGCGTCCCACACTTCGCCTGCCGTGGCTATGGGCGCCACCAGCTCGTAGCCGTGCTCGCCGGTGTAGCCGCTGCGGCACACCACGGCGGAGGAGCGGGACGCCTCGGCGTCGACGAAGGACATGTACTCGTGCTTCACCGGCAGCCCCGCGGCCTCTAGCACCTCCTGCGACTTCGGTCCCTGCACGGCCAGCACGGCGTAGTCGACGTGGCGGTCGGTCACGGTCACCCCGGCGGGGGCGGCCTCGGCGAGGCGACGGGCCACCTCGGCGTTGTTGGCGGCGTTAGGCACCAAGAGCACCCGGTCGTCGCCGTACAGGTAGGCGATCATGTCGTCGACGACTCCGCCGGAAGCGTCGCAGCACATCGTGTACTGGGCTTTGCCGGCGGAGATCTTGCGCAGGTCGTTGGACAGGCAGCGGTTGACGAACTCGGCCGCGCCGGGCCCGGTCACGTCGATCTTGCCCAGGTGAGACACGTCGAAGACTCCCACCGCGGTGCGCACCGCGGTGTGCTCGGAGACGACCCCTCCCCCGGCGTACTCCAGCGGCATGTCCCAGCCGGCGAACTCGGCGAACTTGGCGCCGGCGGCGACGTGCCGCTCGTGCAGGGGCGAGCGCTGTAGCGACGACTGCTCTGTCATGGTGCGGAACTTACCGGGTGATTGGCGCCGACGTACGATCGCCTGGTCGCAATCGTGGCGGCGACAACCGGTCGCCGCCGACGCCGAACTACCCATGGGAGCACCGCGTGCCTTCGCTGATTCTGTCCTCCGACGACCCCGCGGCGATCGACGTCGACGTCGTCGTCGTCGGCCTGTACAAAGGCGAGAACGGGCCGTCCCTCGCGCCGGGCGCGGAGAGCCTGGAAGCGGCGTGGAAGGACGAGTCGCTTGCGGAGACCTTCGCGCTCATGGGCGCCACGGGCGACGCCGAATCCGTCACGCAGCTGCCGAGCGCGGGCAAGGCGACCGCCAAGATCGTCGCCGGGGTCGGTTTGGGCAAGAAGCCGCGTCGCGGCGGCGCGGCGGACGCGGAGACGCTGCGACGGGCCGCGGGAGCGGCCGCTCGCGCCGCGGCCGGGAAGGACTCGCTTGCCTTCGCGATCGCGGCCGACGGGGATGCGCTGGGTCTTGGCGCACTGCTTGGCGCCTATCAGTTCGCCGGCTACAAGACGGGCAAGAACTCCAACGGCAGGCAGCCGGTGGGCTCGATCGCCCTGACCGGCGCCTCCGCCGACGCCGCGCGGCTGGAGAGCGTCGTGGCCGGCGTGAGCGCCTGCCGCGACTGGGTGAACACCGCCCCGAACCTGCTGCGGCCGCCGGCGTTCGCCGACGACGTCGCCAAGGCCGCCTCCGCGGCCGGGCTCGACGTCGAGGTCCTCGACGAGAACGCGCTCGCCGACGGCGGTTACGGCGGGATCCTCGCCGTGGGGTCCGGCTCGGCGGCCAAGCCGCGGCTGGTGCGGCTGTCCTACCGCGCCGAGGGCGCGGCCAGGCACGTGGCGCTGGTGGGCAAGGGGATCACCTTCGACACCGGCGGCATCTCGATCAAGCCCGGCCAGGGAATGTGGGACATGAAGACCGACATGGCCGGGGCCGCGGCCGTCGCCGGGGCCATGCTGATCGTCGCCGCGATCAAGCCGAAGGTCGACGTCACCGCCTACCTGCCGATGGCCGAGAACATGGTCTCCTCGACCGCGTACCGCCCCGGCGACGTGGTGACGTCGTACAGCGGCAAGACGATCGAGGTCATCAACACCGACCAGGAGGGCAGGATGGTCCTGTGCGACGCGTTGGCGCGCGCCGCCGAGGACTCCCCCGACGTGATCTACGAGACGTCCACTCTCACCGGCGGCCAGGTCACCGCTCTGGGCAAGCGCATCGCCGGAGTCATGGGCGACGACGCCGAGTGCGAGCGGGTCAAGGCCGCGGCCGAGCGGGTCGGCGAGAAAGCCTGGCCGATGCCCATGCCCGAGGAGATCCGCAAGACGTTCAAGTCCTCCGTCGCCGACACTCTGCAGGGCTCGGCCAATCTGGAGCGTTCCGGGCACATGCTGCAGGGTGCGATCTTCCTGGAGAACTTCGTGCCGGACGACCTGCCCTGGGCTCACATCGACATCGCCGGCCCCGCCAACCACGGCGGTTCGCCTTACGGCTACATCCCCAAGGGCGCCACCGGAACGCCGGTGCGCACCCTTGTCGAACTCGTGGAGGAGCACGCCGGATCCTGATCCGGCGCGTTCGAACAGCGAGGGCGGCGGCCTAGGCGTCGCGGTGTCCCAGCCGGCGCCTAAACTGCCGCCGTGCCGCAATCCACGGGACGTTATGTTCAGCCGTCGCTTGACGAGCTCGGCACTCCTTTGTCCGAAGTGACCTTTACGGTGGTCGACCTGGAGACCACCGGGATCGCCTCGGACGCCTCGGCCATCACCGAGATCGGCGCGGTGAAGGTGCGCGGCGGCGAGGTCCTTGGCGAATTCTCCACACTGGTCAATCCGGGCGAGCTGATCGACGCCAGGGTCAGCGCGCTGACAGGCATCACCGACGCGATGGTCGCCGACGCGCCGCGCGTGAACGCGGTGATGCCGTCGTTCCTGGAGTTCGCGGCCGGCAGCGTGTGGGTGGCGCACAACGCCCCCTTCGACGTCGGGTTCCTGCGCAGCGCCTGCGCCGCCTGCGATCTGCCGTGGCCGCGTCCACAGGTGGTCGACACCGTGGTGCTTGCGCGTCGCCTCGTGGACCGCAGCGAGGTCCCGAACAAGCGGCTGTCCACACTCGCCAGGTATTTCCGGGCCAAGGTCGCCCCGAGCCACCGGGCGCTCGACGACGCCCGGGCCACCGTCGACGTCCTGCACGCCCTGCTGGAGCGGCTCGGCGGCCACTACGTGCTCACCGACGACGACCTGGCCGAGTTCCAGCGGGCCATCCCCGCCGCCGAGCAGCGTCGCAAGCGGCACCTGGCCGTCGGCCTGCCGTCCGTCCCGGGCGTCTACATCTTCCGCGACGACTCCGAGCAGCCGCTGTACGTCGGCACCTCCGGGAACGTCGCCACCCGCGTGCGCAGCTACTTCACCGGCGGCGAGACTCGCGCGCGCATGCGCGACATGCTGCGGCTCGCCGAGCGCGTCGAGGTGGTGGAGTGCGCGCATCGCCTGGAGGCGAACGTCCGCGAGCTGCGGCTGATCGCCGGCGCCAAGCCGCAGTTCAACCGGCGCTCGAAGCACCCCGAGCGGCTCACCTGGCTGCGGCTGACCGTCGAGGCCTATCCGCGGCTGTCGCTGGTGCGCAAGCCCCCGGAGCCGGAGGCGTCCTGGCTGGGACCGTTCACGTCGCAGCGCGCCGCGTCGCAGGCCCTTGAGGCGGTGCACGACGCGCTGCCGCTGCGCCAGTGCACGCACAAGCTGTCCACGACCCGCGTCAGCGCGGCCTGCGCGCGGGAGGAGCTGGGGTGCCCGGCGCCGTGCCTGCTGCGCATCTCGACGGACGACTACTCCGAGATCGCCCGCGTCTTCGCCGACGCCGCCGCGGGCGACCCCGCCCGGATCGTCGAACCGCTACTCGACCGCATCGAGGAGCTGGCGCTCGCGCGCCGCTTCGAGGAGGCGGCGTCCGTGCGGGACCGGCTGACCGCGTTCCTGCGGGCGGTCACGACGACGCAACGTCGACAGTCGCTTGTACGCATTCCCGAGCTCGTCGCCGCCCGTCCCGCCGACGCGGGCGGGTGGGAGTTCGCCGTGATCCGCCACGGCCAGCTGGCCGGCGCCGGCGTCAGTCCGCCCCGCGCCGATCCGATGCCGACCGTGGAGTCTTTGGTCGCCTCGGCCGCGTCTGTGCCCGGCGACGACGGCGCTCTCGCCGCCGTCCGCTGGAATGAGACGGATCTCATACTTCGGTGGCTCGAGGGTCCTGAAGTCCGGCTGGTGCGCGGCGAGGCGGGATGGTCGCTGCCCGCAGCCGCGGCGGCACGCTATGAAGGCCTACTCGAGCGATTGTCACAGGCGCATGGGTATGCGACTACGCATCGTATAAGATAACTGTTAAGTCTATTTTACAATAAGTCGGATAATTGACACATCTATGGCGCAGCCGCGAACTTCCTCCGAAAGTTGGACGGAAACCATGTGTGTCCCGTTCCGTCCTTGCGGATACCTCAATAGGATCGGGGCTAGCGTCAGCTGCGCCACGGTCGGAGGTGTCCAGTGCTGCGAACCATTTTGAGTCGTTCGTCCCCCGACGACGACCCCTGGGGACTGCTCGCCAGCGTGGCGGAATTGGAGGCCGTTCACCGGGCTCACTACGCTGGCGCGTCCATTCCTCTGCTGCGCAAGTCGTACCGCATCGCCGAGCAGATGCACCGCGGCCAGAGCCGCAAGAGCGGCGAGCCGTACATCACGCACCCCATCGCCGTGGCGACCATCCTCGCCGGACTTGGGCTCGACACCACCACCATCGCCGCCGCCCTGCTCCATGACACTGTGGAGGACACGAGCTACACCCTGCAGCGGCTGCGCGACGACTTCGGCTCCGACATCGCCCTCCTCGTGGACGGCGTGACCAAACTCGACAAGGTCTACTTCGGCGCGGCCGCCGAGGCCGAGACCTTCCGCAAGCTGATCGTCGCCGCCGGACGCGACGTCCGCGTCATGGTGATCAAGCTCGCCGACCGGCTGCACAACATGCGCACCATCGGCGTCAGATCCGAGGCATCGCAGGTGCGCATCGCCGAGGTCACCCGAGAGGTGCTGATTCCCCTCGCCGACCGCCTCGGCCTCTACGTCATCAAACGCGAGCTCGAAGACATCGTGCTTTCGACGGTCGACCCCGCGGTGTTCGCCGAGATCGACGAGTACCTGAAGAACAACACCGAGCGCGAGCGCTGCGTCAACCAGGCCGCGGGGCGCCTGCGCGTCGCACTGCGCCACTCAAAAGTCACCGCCGAGATCGTCAACCGCCCCCGCCACCACTACTCCGTCTACCGCGAGATGGCGATCAACCCCCGCCGCGGCCCCCAGGACCCGCCCCGCGTCGTGCTCGTCGTCCACGGCTGCCTCACCGACTGCTACGCCGCCCTCGGCGCGGTGCACCGGCTCTGGCAGCCGCTGCCGGGACGGTTCAAGGACTTCATCGCCACTCCGAAGTTCAACCTCTACCAGTCGCTGCACACCTCGGTCATCGGGCCCGGCGAGGAGCCCATGGACGTCATGATCCGCACCGTGGACATGCACAAGACGGCCGAGGCCGGCATCGCCGCGCATCTTGGCCGCGACGCCGCCGACGGCGACAAGTCCGCCCAGGACCTGGCGTGGCTGCACCGGCTGCTCGACTGGCAACGCGACGCCATCGACCCCTCGCGGTTCCTGGAGTCGCTGCGCTGCGACCTGGCCGACCAGCAGATCCTGGTGTTCACCACCAACGGACGCCAGCACATGCTGCCGACCGCCGCCACGCCGGTCGACCTGGCGTACTGCATCGGGGCCTCCGAAGGCGACCGCCTCATCGGCGCGTACGTCAACGGACGCCTGGCGCCGCTGGCGACGCCGCTGTCCGAAGGCGACCTTGTGGAGACCATCGCCGCCGACGCCGACTCCGGGTATCCCGGCCCGTCGCGCGAGTGGCTGCTCAGCGCCAAGACCCCGCAGGCGCAGCTGCTGATCTCGCAGTGGTTCGCCGGGTATCGCGGGCCGCACGCCACCGAGTCGGCCAGCGAGATCGGCGGACAGCGCACGCTGCCCGACCGCATCCAGGCCGGCAAGCACGCCGTGGAGGTGGCGCTGCGCCGCCGCGACCGCGGCCTTGCCTCCACCGAACCGCTGCTGCGGCTGGCCCTCGACCTCGGCTACCCCGACCTAGACGCCATGTACCTGGCGGTCTACGACAACAAGCTCGACGCCGGCGAACTCGTCGACCAGCTCATCGCCTCCGTCGACCGCGAACCCACCCCCGAAATGCTGTCGTCGCCTCAGGCCTGACGCCGAGCCGCTGGAGCTGACGTCATAGTCAATCAAGGCAGCACGAGCCGAATACCGTTTTCTTCGGCGTCGTGGGCGTCAAGGAAGGCGTTGGTGCGGGCGAGGTCGGCTTCGGCCGTGGCCCTATTGGTGAAGTCGATGCGCGCGGTGTACTTGCGGGCGAAGGCCAGCGTGGCGACGAGCGCATCGAAATTGTCGGTGTGACTAGCGGCTTTCAGCGCGGAAAGGTAGTTGGCGCGGTAGACGGTGGGGACGATGATGCGGACTTCGCGGTGACCGACGAGTTCGGCGTTCATCATGATTCGCGCTATGCGGCCGTTGCCGTCGACGAACGGGTGGATCTCGGCGACAAGGAACATCATGTACACAGCTCGAGAAAACGGAGACCGGAGTTCGCCCGCGATTTCCCAACCGCGGCGAAGCGTGCCTTCGACCAAATCGGGAGCGACGAATTCGGTGAGACCAGCTCGATTGGCGCGGGTTTTGAACTGACCGGGAAGGGCTTCGGGGCGTCGCGCCATGAGCACGCTGTGTCGGGCTTTGAGCGTGGCGACGAGGTCGTCCGCGTCGCGCGGAGTGCGTGCCATCTCGTCGACGTCGGACACGAGCTCATAGGTCCCGAGGATGTCGTGGGAATCCTTGGGGCGATCGGTCAAGACGTGTTGTTCAAAGACGATCTCGCTAGCTTCGTCCAGTGTGAATTCGGTGCCTTCGATGAAATTGGAGAAGTACGCCTCGTAGAACGGAAGGAGCGTGCGACGTTCGGCCAAGTCGGCTCGGTCCGCGAGAACGTCGGGGGGCAGCGAGGCCAACGTGCCGGCCAGCTTTTCAAGCTGACGAATCCGACGATCGTCATAGGGAATACCCGCGGCGCGGGCGTACAGCGCTGGCGACACCAACTCGTCGACGGTGCGCGTACGAAGCGCCGCCGCGATCAACAAGTCGAGTTGACTCATTTGAACGTCGCGCCCCAACGCCGCGCTAGCGGCTCTTGCTTTGTCTCGTAGGCGATTGAGACCTTCCTCGCCGCGCTGCTGAAGCAGGCGCTCGATCCATTCCTCCACTTCCGTGCGTGTCATCCACCGTGCGTCGTCGGGGTGAGCGGCCAGGTTGTCGAGAAGGGCTCGTTCAGTCGAACTCATCCACAGGCCTTCCGGCAGTGCCATGTCGCCTTCGACCGCCCTGGGACCGGTTCGGGGATAGACCGTCACTCCGGGCAGCTGCAACGAGTTCCGCCGGGAATGCACCACGTACAACGCGCCGTCCGAAGGCAAGCCACCAGCGGGGACTGAACGATCGGCGATGACCGCACCGGGCATTTCATGCGCCACGATCGGCCACAGGTGCCGGCGGGTCACCTCCTGCAAATCGGAACGCAGGTCGCCGGTGTACACGCCTCTGGTCACCCGCCGCAGCGTGCCGCGCCGCACCGCCCGACTGAGGTTCCCGGTCGTCGCGTCGCCGGAGAACACCAAATCGGGCCATCGAGCCGCACTGTCGTTTGCCACCGCTCCCCCTCTGGATAGCTTTTCGGCATTGATTCTACCCGCCCGGATAGCTTTCGGGGAGTGTCGGATAGCTTTCCTGCGGCGGAGGATAGCTTTCGGGGGTTAGAGGATAGTTTTCGGCCGCATGGGTGAGCGGCAACCGCGTCGCGAAGTGTCGCCGGTTGTGGGCTCGGCTTGGGGATGAAAACAGGCGGCAGCCCTCTGAGGAAGGGGCTGCCGCCGCTAACTGAAGGTGTACGCGGGCGTCAGCGGGTCAGGTCGCCGGAGCGGAGTGCGGTGAGCAGGCCCGCCCATTCGGGGCGGGTCATCGTCAGCACTGGGAAGTCGCCGCTGGTGGGCAGCTTCGAGTCGCGCACCGCGACGACGGCCGCGACGTTGGCGGCTTCAAGACAGTTGGTGTTACCCGAACCGCCGGCACTCCGTGAAGATTTACGCCACGATGGCGCTACGTGCACGCAGGCGACCTCCAGGCAGTCAGAGTTGCCAGCTTGGCCGTTACTACGCGAAGATTTACGCCACACAGCGGTCACAAGGTTGTTCATGGCTCGCTTTCAGGATCAATCGGTTCGGCTTAAGTCATTATCGCTCGCGATGAACCGAATGAGTTCCAGGGAGTCGCACTTTCCTAGCGATTCGGCCTGCAGGTGGGCGAAGTCCTGGTCGAACGAGGCTACGTGGCGTGATTCTTCGAGGAACATGCCGCCGGTGCGGGAGTCGAGAAAGACGATCTGCCCTGCCGGGTCGGGGAATCCGATCAGAGTGAACGCGCCGTTCATGCCGGTGTGAAGGCCGATCGACAAGGGCAGCACTTGGATAGTTACCGTGGGCAGCTCGGCCGCTTCGAGCAGGCGTGCGAACTGGGCTCGCGCGATTTTGTCCGGCATGGCGGCGAGCCGGCGCAATGCAGTCTCATCGATGACCGCCCACAACTCAACAGGGAACTCACGGGTGAGGATTTGCTGACGCGCTCGATGCATCTCCACCACTCGTTGCCTAGATTCGGCAGCCAAGGTGGGCGAACTCATCTCGACAAGCGCAGCAGTATATTCCTCCGTCTGCAACAAACCCGGAATGAATGCGGCTTGGTAGCTGCGAAGCCGCTCGGCCTCGTTCTCGAGCCGCACCAGCGCCCAGCGCTTGTTCGGCACCACGTCGCTGTAGGCGTTCCACCAGCCTTTCTCGCGGCGCCGGGGCTTGGAGAGATCCAGCAGGTCATCACGCTGCTCTTGGTCGTCGACCTCATAGAGATTGAGCAGCAGCGTCACGTCGTTCTTGTGCACGAGGTTGCGCGCCGTCTCGATGCGGCTGATCTTGGTTTCGGAGTACCCGAGCGCGTCAGCGACTACCTCCAGGCTCATCTCCTTAGCTTCCCGGAGTTTACGCAGTTCGGCACCGAGGATGCGTTGGCTGACCGTCGGTCCCATGGGTCGCTTGGCCACGGCGGGCCTCCTATCGATAGATATAACTTGAGGCTCAGTCTCGAGCCGTTAGCTATAGCCCCTTGCATATAGCGAAGTTCTATGGCACAGTCTACGTC
>JBOGDN010000651.1:0-5715 GCA_050742995.1 Stackebrandtia sp.
GTGATGAAGACGATGCCGCCCATGGTGGGCGTGCGCTGCTTGCCCTCGTTGCTGGCCAGCCCCAGCTCGTGGCGCACCGGCTGCTTGGCCTTGCGCGTCAACAGACGAATCGCTATGGGCGTGGCGATGATCGAGATGACGAAGGCGACGATCGCTCCGACGAGTACAGATCGCATTCGGTGGCCTTTCCGGGTCGGTGCGGCAGAGACACTACCGCGAGCGCAGCGAGCGGTAGCAAGGAGCAGAGCCGTGAGCGCAGTGAGCGGCCGCGCGTAGCGCGGTCCCGGCGGAGCCGGGATAGCAAAGAGCTAGAGCCGGCACTCCGGTTCCCCGCTTCCCCGGGAAGGCGCCCGTCACAGCCTCTCGACGGCCGCCAGCTTCGGCCCCGCGAAAGACAGCACCCACGTTCCGGCCGGCGGCGTGTGCACGTCGCAGACCGAGACGTCGTCGGCGTCGGCCAGTATCGCCAGCGAGTCGACGATGACCGGCTCCTGGCTGCACACCACCGTCGTCCCGCCGGCCGACCCCAGTTCTCGCAGCCGCCGAACCGCCCGCTCCGGATCGCCAAGGTGCTTCTCGGCGTCGAAGAGCGAGTCCTCCTCGAGCTGGACGTCAAGCGCCGCCGCCAGCGGGCCGATCGTCTCGACGCAGCGCAGCGGCGAGGCGGTGATCATGCCGCGCGGCGCGTAGAGCGCGAGCAGCGGCAGCACCGCGGCCGCCTGGCCGCGTCCCATCGTGTCGAGCGGACGGGCGGCGTCGCGCCCTCCGGGTCCTTCGGGGACCGCGCGGGCGTGCCGGATGAGTATCACTGTGGAGGTGATCCGCGGCAGCGAGCGGAAGGCCTTGAGCGTCTGCTGGTCGCGCGGCCGGGTCAGGGTCGTCACGGCCTCCTCAAGCGGCATCCAGCGTTGCATGGTGACCTCGCCGCTTGGCGTGAAGTCGGCGTCGGGGCGGCTGGTGCGCATCGACCAGAAGTCGACGGTCTTGACCACGTCTCCGCCGGGGCGAGACAGCGCGTAACGCGCGCTTGTCAGGTAGGTCTGCGGTATGGGAGTCAGTCCGGTCTCTTCTTCGACCTCGCGGCACGCGGCGAGCAGCCGGTGCTCGCCGTTGCGCAGCTTCCCCTTGGGCAGCGACCAGTTGCCGGCGCCGGGCCGGTACACGCCGGCGATTTCAATCGAGTCGTTCTCGGCCGCGCGCCACAGCACGCCCCCGGCGGCGAGTATTCGATCAGGCTGGCTTTCCACGTGCACACATTAACTGCTGACCGCCCGTGACGAGGCGACGCCGTCACGCGTCACTTCATCGTGGGCAGCCGCAGCCGACGGACGACGCCGGCGCCGTCGGTCTCCAGCTGGATCCGCTGACCCAGCCGCAGCATCCGAAGCGTCGAGGCGTCAAAGGCCTCGGACCCGAAGGACACGGGCGTCCCGTCGTCGAGGAGAACCGTGCCGCTGCGTGCGTCGGAGTCGAAGGTGGCGACGGTGCCTTGCATGAAAGGCAGCATAGCCGCGGGCGCGGCCGGCTCAGTCGGCGGCGATGCCGTCGAGGAGGGTGTCGAGGACGCGCTCGGCGAGCTTGTTTCTGCCTACTGTGGAATACATGCCGTAGACCGTCACCACGAGGATCGGCGCCACGACCATCGCGTTGACCAGTTCGACGTCGATGTCGGCGCGCAGCTCGCCGGAGGCGATGCCGCGCCGCAGCACCTGGCGCACGATCTCCTTGCGGGATTCGAGGGCGCGTTCGTGGTGCTTGACCAGCTCCGGGTTGCGCTTGAGCTCCAGCGCCAGGCACGGCAGGATCCGGCCCTCCCGGGTGTCCTCGGAGCGGCGCACCGCGCGCATGATCGTCAGCAGGTCGTCGCGGACGCTCTCGCCCTTCAGCGGGGGAACGACTCCCTTGAGGGTGCCGACCGCGTCGACGACGAGCGCCTCCTTGTTCGGCCAGCGCCGGTAGATGGTGGCCTTGCCGACGCCGGCGCGCGCGGCGATCGCCTCGACGGACAGCGCCTCGATCGACCCGCTCTCGGCGAGCAGATCCAGGGTGGCCTCGGTGATGGCCTCTCCGGCGGCCGCGCTGCGCGGCCGGCCCTTGGGGCGAGTCGTCGAGACGTCGTCCTTGGCGATCATGACTGCCTGTCTTTCCTATGAGTCCGCGAGAGCGGGCTCGGGTTTGCGGTCTTGCGAAGCTTCGTCCGGCGTGTCGGGCTCGGGCGCGGCCGCTTCCTTGCGGGGAAACAGCACCGCCACGAGGACGACGCCCGCGACTCCGACAAGAGCCGACACGATCGCGGTCGTGTGCATCGCGGCGATGAAGGAGTCGGTGGCCGAGTCCAGCACCGCCGCTCCCGCGCCGCCATAGCTTTGCACGGCGCCGTACGTCGACGCGATCGACTCGGCCGCCGTGTCGACGTCGAGCCCGGGAAGGCCGGACGACTCAAGCTTGCCGGTGACGTCGGAGCGGTACAGCTGCGAAAGCAGCGACCCGAGCACCGCGATGCCGAGGGACCCGCCGACCTGGCGCAGCGTGTTGCCGACCGCCGAGCCCACGCCCGCCTTCTCGCGGGGCAGCGAGGCCATGATGGTCTCCATCGCCGGGGGCATGACGAGGGACATGCCCGCCCCCTGCACGAGGAACATCAGCACGACATTCCACAGCGGAGAATCCGCGTCGAGCAGCAGGTACCCGGAGAAGACGAAGGTGACGGCCGACATTCCGACCACGGCCACGGCGCGGGGGCCGAACCGCTTGACCAAAGACGCGCTCAGCGGCGAGAAAATCGACATGGACACCGCGAACGGCAGGAACATCAGCCCGGTTTCCAGCGGGCTGAGGTCCTGCACGATCTGCAGGTAGAACGTCATGAAGAAGAAGAGGCCCATGCCGGCGAAGAACACGACGGCGATGGCGGCCGAGGCGCTGGCGAAGCGGCGCTCCTTGAAGAGGCGCACGTCAAGCGCCGGGTGGCTGATGCTGCGCTCGTAGAGCACGAACGCCACCAGCACGACCACGCCCAGGAGGATCGATCCCCACACCAGCGGCCGGCTCCAGTCGGCCGAGTCGCCGCCTTCGATGATGCCGTAGGTCAGCGCCACCAGACCGACGATGGAAAGCACCACGCCGACGAAGTCGAGCTTGACGTTGAGGGGGTTGCGGGACTCCGGAGCCACCAGCCAGATCGCCAGCAGCGCCGCGGCCACGACCGGCACGTTGACGAGGAACACCGAGCCCCACCAGAAGTGCTCGAGCAGGGTGCCGCCGACGACGGGGCCGATGGCGACGCCGATTCCCACCGCGCCCGACCAGATTCCGATGGCCTTGGCGCGGTCCCTCGGGTCGAAGACGTTGGTGAGGATAGCCAGAGTGGCCGGCATGATGGCCGCCGCGCCGACGCCCATCCCGGCGCGCGCCAGGATCAGCTGCGTGGGGTCTTGCGCATAGGCCGAAAGCGCCGAGGTGAGTCCGAACAGCAGCAGGCCGCCGAGGAGCATGCGCTTGCGTCCGATGCGGTCGCCGAGGACGCCGAAGGTGAACAAAAGGCCGGCGAACACAAGGGTGTAGGAGTTGACCGACCAGGCCAGCTGACTCTGGCTGGCGCCGAGTCCGTGAACCGGGTCGGCGATGGTCTTCATCGCCACGTTGAGGATGGTGTTGTCCAGGACGACGACGATAAGGCTGAGCACCAGCACCGACAGGATGAACCAGCGGCGGGGGTGTCCCCTGGACGGCGTCTGCACGCCGATGGCTTCTTGGCCGACCATTGAAGCTCCCGACCTAATATATGAAACGGAACGGTCTCGTATTTACGAGAGCAAGACTACGTCGTTGATTTCGATACGGCACTGTTTCGTATCGTAGATCACAACGGTCGAGACCGAACGGTCGGGAACGTCTGGCGGTTCGGGCCGGCTAGGGAAGTTGACGCCGGCGAACGCCGCCCAGCTGCGTGCGCACCTTCTTGTAAACCCACACGCCGCCGGCGACCAGCGCGGCGAACACGGCCAGGTAGAACAGCACCTTCAACCCCGTGGCGATCGCGCCGAGGATGGCGCCGACCAGCCATATGGTCAGCCATACTGCGAGCACGAGTCCGATGACGGGAAGCGCGATCCAGCCCAGCAGCTTGAGATTCACGGGATGCTCCCTCAGGTTTGAATGCGGTATGACGTTAAGCGTGACTCCATGATGACATCACCGGGCGACAGCCGCCATCGGGGACGTCCCTGATCTCGGCGTGTGCCTTGCCGCCGCACGCTCAACCGCACGTACTCGAATCAGCCGGCGGGGCGGACCTCGGTGCGCAGCTCGTGCGTTCCGTCGGCGCAGGTGTACTCGTAAAACAGCTGACGACCTCCGTCAGACAGGTCCACGACGTCCAGATAGCGCAGGCCGCCTCCGCGATGGGGCGACTTCGCCGCGGGAGTGCCTCCGACCGGGACCAGCGAGGTCGGGTCGGCGCCGAAGGCGATCCCGGTGCGCTCTTCGAAGTTTTCGGCCGCGCTGGAGCGTCCGTCGTAGAACGCCAGCACCCCCTCCGGCAGGAAACGCACCGCCGACACCCGCACGCCCCGGCTGTCCCACTTTCCCGGGCGGCTCTGCAGCGCCGTCCCGTGCCAGGTCCAGTCCAGACCGTCGGCGCTGGTGGCGTAGTCCGTCGTCATCCGGTCGGCCTGGTACGGGTCGGTCGGGTGACACGACGCCCACAGATGCCATACGTTGTCGCGCCGCACGATGACCGTGTCCTTCACCGCCGTGCTCGCATCGCCGGGCAACACCGTCGAGCGGTTCTTCCGCGCGCTGAACCGCGCCGGATCGTCCGCCTCAATCGCCTCCACCCGCCAGTGTTTCGTCGCGTACGTCGCGCAGCTGAGATACAGCCGCCAGCCCCCGCCGGACAGCTTCACCAGCGTCGGACGCTCCAGCGACTCCGCTTCCAGCTCTCCCCGGAAGATCGTCGACAGCGTCTCGAACCGCTCGCCGTCGGTCGATCGCGCCACGACGACCGCGTAACCCCGCCCCTGCCCGATCGGACGACGCATCCGATATGCCAGGTAGACGAACCCGTCCGCGACCACCGCGCTCGGCGCTCCCGCCCAGTGCCCCTCGCCCGCGACAGGCGGCGTCACAACCGTCGTCGAACGTTCGGGGCGGGGAACAAACGGGGCCACGCGGGGGTCGTTTTTGTCGAACGGCATGGCCCCGACATTAATGGTCCGGCCGGCACGTCGGGCATCGGCGTCGCGCGCACAGCTCACCCGTGCCTTCCGAAAAGCCCGCCGAGAGCAGTAGGGTGCTTCCACGACGACGGAGGTGGAAGTGGCGGCGGAAGAGAGCAAAGGCAAAGGCGACGCGAGATATTTCGTGCGCCCTCGGGGCGCCGAGCGCCGCGGTTTCTGGATGATGGTCATAGTCTGCATCGTCATTCCGGTGCTGCTCGTGATGACTCGCCGCACCTGGAGCGGCATGCGCAACGTTCCGGTACGGGGCGGCGCCATCCTGGCGTGCAATCACATTTCGCACGCCGACCCGCTGCCGGTGGCGCACTTCGTCCACAACGCCGGACGCAAGCCGAGATTCCTGGCCAAGGCCAGCGTCTTCAAGCTGAAGGGGTTCGGCTCGCTCTTCAAGGCCGCCGGCCAGGTTCCGGTGTACCGCGGCGGCGCGGACGCCGTGAAGTCGCTGCACGCGGCGATCGAGATGGTCGACGAGGGC